>NZ_JAMXFI010000005.1:62849-153438 GCF_025460875.1 Microvirga yunnanensis | reverse complement strand
CCGATCCCATCTCGAACTCGGCCGTTAAACCCCTCAGCGCCGATGGTACTGTGTCTCAAGACCCGGGAGAGTAGGTCATTGCCGGGCCTGCCAAGGACAACCGCCTCTTTGACGATCTGACAATCACCCCGCGGTGTCTTGTGAAAACGAGCGCCGCGGTTTGTGTTTGTCTCCCCTTTGCCTTCGAAGCCCGCTTCGAAGGCCCGACATTGCCGCGGGGTGGAGCAGCCCGGTAGCTCGTCAGGCTCATAACCTGAAGGTCACAGGTTCAAATCCTGTCCCCGCAACCAAATCACATAAGCCCTCGCGAGCAAACCGCTCCGAGGGCTTTTGCGCGTCGCAAGACCGCTCGACACTCCCAAGCCCAACAACACCGCCCAACAACACCAAACCTTGCGCACAGGCCGACAGCCCAACCCAATCACAACGCGCGACAGGGCTGCCTCGCATCGACGATCAGGGGATGAACCCCGCGTTCGCTGCATGAACACGGCACACGCGCACACTCAAGGGTCGTTCGCCCGCGCCAGCTCGTCAACTGTCCCTGGTGCAACCGTTCGGAATACGGGGCCTTGAGCGCTTGCCGACCTTTCAGCCGTTGAGGAGCCCTCGTTCGCGATTAGGGTAGGGGCGGGCGGCAGCCACCACCGCAGCAGCTCGATTGTTCACGCCGAAATGGCGGAAGATCGCCGCCATGTGGATCTTCACGGTTCCCTCGACGAGCTTGAGCGCGAGCGCGATCTCCTTGTTGGTCTTTCCCTGGACGAGAAGGTCGAGAACTTCCCTCTGTCGAGAGGTCAGAAGATGCGCCGGAGCGGCATGATGAGCGGTCTGCCGAGGGCGTGACACTTCGCTGACCCGCGGAAGCGGCTCGATCGGCTCGGGTGATAGGTCCGCAAGGCATGGAGGCACGTAGACGCCGCCTTCGAGAATGGTCGCCAGCCTCTTCACCAGTTCCGCGACCGGGAGGTTCTTGAGCACATATCCATGGATGCCCGCCTCCAGGGCCACGAGGATATCGCGACGTGATGCCGACATGGAGACCGCAGCAAGGCGCACGCTCGGGAAGCATTCCCGCATCGAGCGCAGGTTGGTCGGAGTTTGCGCCCCGTGCATCGACAGGTCCAGCATACGGCTCCGATTTGACCGTTCTCCGTCAACTGCTCCAGCGCCTCGTCCAGGGACGACGCCTCGATGATCTCCGTGAAGCCGAAGCGTTGGGTGAGTATTGCCGACGCAGCAACGCGGAAATAGGAGTCCTTGTCGGCGATGAGCCCCACGCGGCCGCCCGTACTCATCAAGATATGCCCCAGAGTTCTCTTCGTTGCCGTTACTTTATGGCTCCTCGATTAATTTTCTGTGTTCGTCGTGAGCCAGATTATTGCGCGATAAGGTTCTGGCGCCCTGCTTGCGGATAAAGTTGCGTTACTGTCTCGATGCTGCCCTTGAGGAGGCGGAACGCCATCGTCTCTTGCCCGACTCCTTGCTCAGAGGCCCTCCGGCCCAATAGGGATCCAAAGACAAGGACAGGCGGTTGTGATCAGAGACACCAATCGCGAGCGGTTGTGACGGCCGATGGAGATCGCCTCCGCCTTTCAAATAATGCCCTCTGACGACGAGGAGCGCCCGGGCGCCTATGCCCGGTTTCCCTATGACCGCGATCTCGTCCGCCGGTTTCGGGAGCATTTCCCGCGGGCGCGGTGGCGGGCCGGGGAGGAGCGCTGGTTCGTGCCGGGAACGACGGCCGCGCAGCGGCTGACCACCTGGATGGCGCAGGAGCTGGAGACCCTGGACCGGCACGCCGATGCCAAGGGTCGCGATGCCTTCGTGTTCGAACCTCTCGAGAGCCCCTACCTGACCGTCGCTGACGATCTGATGGTGCGCACGCCCTATTCGCGCACCATCGTGGACGCACTGCGGTCGATCCCGTGGGCCCACTGGGATCCCGAGGGCAGGGTCTGGCGGGTGCCGTTCCGCTCCTACGAGGACTTGAAGCTGCGCTGGCCCGAGATCGAGGAGGCGGCGCGACGCAACGAGCCCGAGGCCCGCCGAAGGCGCCGCGAGGAGAAGAGACAGGAAGGCCCGGATGAGGCTGCGCCGCTGCAGGCGGAGCGCCGCCGCAGGCGCTACCCGGTGCCGGTCGACGAGCTGCCCCCTCTCGGCTTTCCGCTCTCGACCCACAATTGGGGCGTTGTCGTGTTCGAAGCCATCGACGTCGATCCCATCGACGATCCCGCCGCGGCCGGGCTTTACGCCCATCTGCAGGGCGATTCGTCGCGACACGTCTGGGGTCATTGGCGGATGCCGACCCTCCAGGAGATCTACCGCACGCGACCTGTCCAGGCCGAAGAGGCGCCCGAGATCCGCTCCGCGCGGGGATGGTGGTGGTCGAGCCGCGACGAACTGAGGGAGAGGGCGCGAAGACTGCGGGAGGTGGAGCGGGCTCAGCGCTCGCGACAATACACCCGCAAAGCCTCGATCGACGCCTGAGACGGTGCCGGGCAGGGGCCGCATGACGAATCCAGGCCGGAGCCCGGATTGCGAACGCAGGGTCGGCAGTGTTCTCGAGCGCATCGTACGAAAAGAGGATCCGGTTTTCACTCGCGTGGCCCTGCGGGTCACGTCCGATGCTCGAGCCGCATTTTTTTGACGGTGAACCGGATCCAGTTCAGCGAAATTGCTCGAGTCCCCGGCCTCGCGCCGGCCATGCCCCGGCAGGGGAGAGCCGCGCCCCTCTCCCCGTCGTCACCGGCCTTGTGCCGGTGATCCCGATGTGAGGGGCGCTGCACTCGATCGTATCGAGATGGCCAGCGAGAGGCGGGTGATGACCGGCCGGCCATGACGTGGAAAGGTCGTGCATCCCGATATGCCATTCTCACGTCATCACCGGGTTTGTCCCGGTGATCCCGATACGGTGGAGCGCGGCGCCCCGAAAGTTCGGGATGGCCGGCACAAGGCCGGCCATGACGTGGGAGGGTGTTGTTACCGGGCTTGTCCCGGTGAACGCGACCGGACGACCGCCGAGCGCATCAGGCGGCCCTTCGGGTCAACACTCAACGATGCTCCAGCCGAGAGTGGAGCATCGGATCGATCCCAAAAGTGGGCACCACTTTTCACGTCCGAGACTCGAGCGCATCTTGCGGACGAAAGCGGGTCACTGACGTGGCCCTTCGGGGCCGCACTCAACGATGCGCCCGCCAAAAGTGGACCTACTTTCGGGGTCGATGCCCTCGAACGGCAAACCTCTAGAAAGGAATGTCGTCGTCGAAGTCGCTGTGCCGTGAGCCGCCGGCCGGCTCCGGCCTGCGCTCCATCGGGGACGCCCGCCCGAAGTCGCCGCCGCGGCTGACCTGGCCCGGCTCGTCGTCGCCGAACTCCGAGGCCCCGCCGCCGCCGCGGCTGTCCAGGATCGTCAGCTCGCCCCGGAAGCGCTGCAGCACCACCTCGGTGGTGTACTTCTCCTGGCCGCTCTGGTCGGTCCACTTGCGCGTCTGCAGCTGGCCCTCGAGATACACCTTCGAGCCCTTCTTCAGGTACTGCTCCGCCACCCGGGCCAGGTTCTCGTTGAAGATCACCACCGAGTGCCACTCGGTCTTCTCCTTGCGCTCGCCCGTGCCCTTGTCCTTCCAGGTCTCCGACGTGGCGATCCGCAGGTTCACCACCGGCTCCCCGTTCGACAGACGCCGCACCTCAGGGTCCCGGCCCAGATTCCCAACCAGGATCACCTTGTTCACACTGCCCGCCATCGGACGCTCTCCTTGTTCACGTGAGGCAGTTCTGGGGCCAAGGACGCCGGGCGGCAAGCTGGGCCGTCGCTTGTGCACAGCCCTGTCCCCAGGTTAGATCCGGGCTCCCGTGCCGGAAGGACGCCGTCGAGGAAACCTGTCCCATGCGCCCTGCGGGGCCGCCGGCTCTCAGACCTCGAAGAGGTCGCCGGCCTCGACCAACGCCGTGGCCTTCCTGTCCGGCCGGGGCCACGGCTTCGCCCTCCCCGATCCGTCCGCCTCGCAAAATGCATCTCGCCCGAGGTCTTCGCCATCATGCGAGCGCCCCTGTCCTGCGCCGCCTCGCCCTCCTGAAGCGCCCTGTTGTCGACGTTCGCAGGTGCGTCGAGCGAGCCGATGTTTCTGGTCGGGCTCCTGACGACGGTGCCAGCCGGGCGAGTTGTGTCGGGACTTCCTCGGCGCCGCGGCCCGGTGTGGTCTTGCCCCGAATCGACACCGACACGCCGGGCCGAAGAGAACGCCAGGGCCTCGCGGGCATCGGTTGAACGAAACTGAATAACGTGTCATGAAAAGCAGCCTGACACTGAGGAACCCTATGACAACCTACCGCATCACGACCAAAAGAAAGCCCCTGAAAGGAACGATCGAGGACGATTCCTTCTTCGGCTCGAAATTCAAGGACATTTTCGACGGCCGCTCGGGCAACGACACCATGTTCGGCGGCGACGGCAGCGACAGCCTCACCGGCGGCGACGGCGACGATTATCTTCACGGCGGCGCCGGGTCGGACAAGATCCTCGGCGGCCTGGGCGGAGACGATCTCGTCGGCAATCTCGGCGACGACAGACTCTTCGGCGGCGACGGCCGGGACGACCTGAGCGGCGAGGAAGGCAACGACACGCTCTATGGGGACAAGGGCCGCGACAATCTCTCCGGCGACGACGGCAACGACAAGCTCTACGGCGGCGACGACGATGATTCCCTGTCCGGCAATGACGGCAACGATCGGCTGGATGCGGGCAAGGGCGACGATTACCTATATGGCGGAGCCGGCAGCGACAACCTGTCCGGCGGGGCCGGAGACGATGTCCTCGAAGGTCGCGACCCATCCGTCATCGTCGATCCCAGCATGCCGGCGCCCGTCATGGGGCATGACAGGCTCCTTGCCGGAGACGGCAACGACAGGGTTTCGGTCGAAGACGGTGATTATGCCCTGGGCGGCAGGGGCATGGACGTGCTGAACGTCCAGCTTCACGGGAACCCATCGTCGGACTACACGGTCTACGCGGTCAATTTCTCGAAGGTGACCGGCAGCCGGGCCGCGGATTTCGGCTACAATGGCATCAAGGCCGGGCAGTTCGAGAAGATCGACGTCTCGGTCTACGACATGGATTCCGGGAGTGTCGTGACCGGCTCGAAGGGCAACGATACGCTCTACGGGAGCGGCAAGGGCGGCACGATCGACGGCGGCGGGGGCAACGACACCCTCTCGGCCTATGGCGAAACCGCCAGCGCCGCCGGCGCCGGGATCATGCTCGTCGGCGGCCGGGGCGACGACAAGCTGAGCGGTTCGGGCAACGTCACCCTCGTGGGCGGATCGGGCGACGATCAGTTCATCCTGAGCCGGTCCTCGAGATGCACGATCGCGGACTTTTCGGGCAAGGACTACTTCCTCGTCCAGGCGAGCAGCTTCCGGTACTACGATGGCGACCTCGAAAAATTCGTCGATCCGGTCTTCGATCCGAGCAATTGTCTCGTGATGGGAACGGACCCGAAGGCCACCACGGCTTTGGCGCAGTTCCTCTACGACACGGACGACGGCAAGCTCTACGTCGACCTCGATGGGACCGGGCTGAAGTCTGATCTCCAACTGGTGACAACCTTGGCCAACAAGGCGGCCCTCAAGGCGGCGGATTTCGCCTTCGTGCTGTGAAGCCGGTCACCTTGAGCCGAAGGCCCGCCCCGGCGGGCCTTTTGTTTGTCCGAAGCACGGCGCATGGATCCGCTTGCCCGCCGTACCCTCTTTGTTCTAGGATCAAACACCTGGAATCATCCGCCGCATTGCACCGGCGGGTGAGGCATCACATATGCGGGGACCGGCCTGACGAGGCTGGATTTCCTCAAAAGGCTAGCGGGCAATGGCTAAACTCGACGATCTGTTCAACCGCGCGAAGGCGGGAGACCCGGATGCGCGCGTCATCTCCGTCCGGGGGGCGCGGGAGCACAACCTCAAGAACGTCGACCTCATGGTCCCGCGGGACAAGTTCGTGGTCTTCACGGGGCTGTCCGGCTCCGGCAAGTCGTCGCTGGCCTTCGACACGATCTATGCCGAGGGGCAGCGCCGCTACGTCGAGTCCCTGTCGGCCTATGCGCGCCAGTTCCTGGAGATGATGCAGAAGCCGGACGTGGACCAGATCGACGGTCTGTCGCCCGCCATCTCCATCGAGCAGAAGACCACCTCGAAGAACCCGCGCTCGACGGTGGGCACCGTCACGGAGATCTACGACTACATGCGTCTGCTCTGGGCGCGGGTCGGCATCCCCTATTCGCCCGCCACCGGCCTGCCCATCGAGAGCCAGACCGTGTCGCAGATGGTCGATCGGGTGCTGGAGCTGCCGGAGAAGACCCGTCTCTACCTGCTGGCCCCGGTGGTGCGCGGCCGCAAGGGCGAGTACCGCAAGGAGATCGCCGAGTTCCAGAAGAAGGGTTTTCAGCGCCTGAAGATCGACGGCGAGTACTACGCCATCGACGAGGCCCCTGCCCTCGACAAGAAGTTCAAGCACGACATCGACGTGGTGGTGGACCGGATCGTGGTGCGGGCCGACATCGCGGCGCGCCTGTCGGAATCCTTCGAGACGGCGCTCGAGCTCACGGACGGCATCGCGGTCATCGAATATGCCGACGACAAGGACGAGAAGGGCCAGCCGAAGCGAATCGTCTTCTCGTCCAAGTTCGCCTGCCCGGTCTCCGGCTTCACCATCCCGGAGATCGAGCCGCGCCTGTTCTCCTTCAACAATCCCTTCGGCGCCTGCCCGACCTGCAGCGGCATCGGCCACGAGATGCGCATCGACGAGGCGCTGGTCGTGGACGAGACGCTCTCGCTCAAGCGCGGTGCGATCCTGCCCTGGGCGAAGTCGACCTCGCCCTATTACGGCCAGACCCTCGAGGCCATCACCAAGCACTTCAAGGCGTCCATGACGAAGCCCTGGACGGAGCTTCCGGAGAAGGTGCGCGACGTGATCCTCTATGGGTCGGACGGCGAGACCATCCGCATGGCCTATGACGACGGGCTTCGCGCCTACGAGGTGAGAAAGCCTTTCGAGGGCGTGATCCCCAATCTGGAGCGCCGCTACAAGGAAACCGAGAGCGACTGGGCCCGCGAGGAGATCGGCCGCTTCATGGGCGAGACCCCCTGCGAGGCCTGCGGCGGCAAGCGCCTGAAGCCGGAGGCGCTCGCGGTGAAGATCGCCGGTTCCGATATCGGCGACGCGACGGCGCTCTCCGTGAAGGACGCCCATCTCTGGTTCAGCGACCTGTCGAAGAAGCTCACCAAGAAGCAGAACGAGATCGCGGGCCGCATCCTCAAGGAGATCCGCGAGCGCCTCACCTTCCTGGTCGATGTGGGCCTGGAATACCTGACCCTCGCCCGCTCGTCGGGCACCCTGTCGGGCGGCGAGAGCCAGCGCATCCGCCTCGCGAGCCAGATCGGATCGGGCCTCACGGGCGTGCTCTACGTGCTCGACGAGCCCTCGATCGGCCTGCACCAGCGCGACAACGAGCGCCTGCTCGTCACCCTCAAGCGCCTGCGCGATCTCGGCAACACGGTGATCGTGGTCGAGCACGACGAGGATGCGATCCTGCAGGCCGATTACGTGTTCGACATCGGCCCCGGGGCCGGCATCCACGGCGGCCAGATCGTCGCCGAGGGCACGCCCGACGAGATCATGGCCAACCGCAAGTCGCTGACGGGCAAATATCTGACGGGCGAGATGTCCGTGAAGGTGCCGGGCAAGCGCCGCAAGCCCGACCCGAAGCGCAAGATCAAGCTCGTGGGCGCAAAGGGCAACAACCTGAAGGACGTGACCGCCGAGATCCCCCTCGGCACCTTCACGTGCATCACCGGCGTGTCCGGCGGCGGCAAGTCCACTCTGGTCATCGACACGCTGTACAAGGCCGTGGCGCGCAAGCTCAACGGCGCCCTGGAGCATCCGGCGCCGTTCGACCGCATCGAGGGCCTGGAGCATCTCGACAAGGTCATCGACATCGACCAGTCGCCCATCGGCCGCACCCCGCGCTCGAACCCGGCCACGTACGTGGGAGCCTTCACGCCGATCCGCGAGTGGTTCGCAGGATTGCCGGAAGCGAAGGCGCGCGGCTACCAGGCGGGCCGCTTCTCCTTCAACGTGAAGGGCGGCCGCTGCGAGGCCTGCTCGGGCGACGGCGTGATCAAGATCGAGATGCACTTCCTGCCCGACGTCTATGTCACCTGCGACGTGTGCAAGGGCAAGCGCTACGACCGCGAGACCCTCGAGGTGAAGTACCGCGAGAAGTCCATCGCCGACGTGCTCGACATGACGGTCGAGGAAGCCCGCGAGCTGTTCAAGGCGGTGCCGTCGATCCGCGAGAAGATGCAGACGCTCGCGCGCGTCGGCCTCGACTACGTGCATGTGGGCCAGCAGGCGACGACGCTCTCCGGCGGCGAGGCGCAGCGCGTCAAGCTGTCGAAGGAGCTGTCCAAGCGCGCCACCGGGCGCACCCTCTACATCCTCGACGAGCCTACCACGGGCCTTCACTTCCACGACGTGGCGAAGCTGCTCGAGGTGCTGCACGAGCTCGTCGACCAGGGCAACACGGTCGTGGTCATCGAGCACAACCTCGAGGTCATCAAGACGGCCGACTGGGTGATCGACATGGGCCCCGAAGGTGGCAGCGGCGGTGGCCAGATCGTCGCCCAGGGCACGCCGGAAGAGATCGCCGAAGCGCAGGCGAGCCACACCGGCCGCTTCCTCAAGGAAGTGCTGGAGCGCCGCCCCCTGAAGAAGGAGTCCCCCGCCAAGGATGCCGCAAAGGATTCCGGCAAGAAGGCGCCGGCGAAGAAGGACAAGAAGGTGACCCGGCAGGCGGCCGAGTAGGCCTGCCGGTCCTCACCGGGACGAGAGCCGCGCCAAGGCTTCGTCCGCAAGCCTCCTGGTCAGATCGCCGGCGGATGTCTCCCGGGCCAGGCGGGCCGCCTGCCCTGACCAGAGCGACATGAAATCGCCCGAGCCGAGGGGCTCGGATGTCTGACGCAAGGGGGCGAGCGCGCCGCCTGCAAGCGGAAATGCGGGCGCGTCCACCGCTATCGGGCCGACCTCCCGCATGATCCGGTTGACGATGCCCCGCGCCGGGCGCCCGGTGAAGACGTTCGTCAAGGCCGTCGTCTCGGCGTCCGCACCCTTGAGCGCCTGTCTGTGGACTGGGGATATCATCGCTTCCGGGGTGAACAGATACGCGGTCCCGATCTGCACGGCCGACGCGCCGAGGGCGAGTGCCGCCACGATGCCCCGCGCATCGGCGATGCCGCCCGCGGCGATCACCGGCACCTTGACGGCGTCGACCACCTGCGGGACCAGGGCCACGGTGCCGACCTGGGTCGAGATGTCATCGCTCAGGAAGAGGCCGCGATGGCCGCCCGCTTCGAAGCCCTGCGCGATGATGGCGTCGCAGCCCTCGCGTTCGAGCCAGCGCGCCTCCTCGACGGTCGTCGCGGAGGATATCACCCTGGCGCCGGCGTCTTTCACGCGCGTCAGCAGGTCCGGTCGCGGCAACCCGAAATGAAAGCTCACCACCTCCGGCCTGAACTCTTCGACCAGGCTGAGAAACGTCTCGTCGAAGGGCGCACGCGTCGACGGCGGGGTCGGGAGGTCCGGGTCGAGCCCGAGTTCCCGATAATAGACGCTCAAACGCTGCTTCCAGGCCGCTTCCCGCCCGGCGTCGAAGACGGGAGCGCGGTGACAGAAGAAATTGACGTTGACGGGCTTCGACGTCGCCTGCCGGATCCGGGACAGTTCCTCCCTCGCCTTGTCATGGCTCAGCAGCGCGCAGGGCAGCGAACCCAGGCCTCCCGCCTCCGACACGGCGACGACCATGTCGGACAGGTTGGCACCTGCCATGGGAGCCTGGATGATGGGACGTTCGATCCCGAAGAGATCGAGAACGCGTCGATCTTTCCACATGTCCGCGGCCTTTCCTGTCCGAGCGGAACGAGAGCGAGAGCACCGTTCATGACGCGGAACGCACTTTAGAGCATCGGCCCCAAAAGTGGACCCACTTTCGGGTCCGATGCTCCCCTCTTGGCTGGCCCATCGTCCGGGCCCCTGTCCTGATCGCTCGGCCGGTCCACCACCCCGTCATCACCGGGCTTGTCCCGGTGATCCCGCTTCCGAGAGGCGCCGCGCTTCACCTTATCGGGATGGCCGGGACAGGCCCGGCCATGACGTGGAGGGTAACAGGAAGGGCGGAGGATGCCATGACGTGGGAGGGTGTTCGCACCGCCTCACACAACCCTCCACGTCATCACCGGCCTTGTGCCGGTGATCCCGATTGTTTGAAGCGCCGCGCCCCACCGATCGGGATGGCCGGCGAGCCCGTCCCGGCCGCGTCGGGGGAACGACGCCGCCCTAGCCTTTTGAGACCTTGCGCGCCCGGGGCACCGGCGCGATCATCCCGGGCTTTTGCGGCGGAGGAAACGATGGGCGCCACCGATACGGCCTTTGCGGGGTCGATTCCGGCGATCTACGAGCGCTATATGGGGCCCCTGCTGTTCGAGCCCTATGCCGAGGACTTGGCGGCGCGTCTGAAGGACATTACCCAGGGGAGGATCCTGGAAACGGCCGCCGGCACGGGCATCGCCACGCGGGCCCTCGCGAAGGCGCTGCCGCCGCAGGTCGAGATCGTCGCGACGGATCTGAACCAACCCATGCTCGATCACGCTGCGGAGCGGCTTCAGGCGCCGAACGTCACATGGCGGCAGGCCGATGCGCAGAGGCTTCCGTTCGAGGATACGTCCTTCGACGCGGTGGCATGCCAGTTCGGGGTCATGTTCTTCCCCGACAAGCTGGCGGGCTACCGCGAGGCCCTGCGCGTGCTCAAACCCGGCGGACGCTTCCTGTTCAGCGTGTGGGACGCGCTCGACCGCAACGAGGTCAGCCGGATCGTCTCGGATACCGTCGGAAAGCTCCTTCCCGACGACCCGCCCCGTTTCTACGAGCGCGTGCCATTCGGCTATTCCGATCCGGACCGGATCCGGGGCGAGGTGCAGCAGGCCGGGTTCGAAAACGTGGAGATCGTGGTGGTCGAGAAGGTCGCCCGGGCATCCTCATCCCGGGATGCCGCGATCGGCCTCTGCCAGGGCACCCCACTACGGTCCGAGATCGAGGCCAGGGCCCCGGAGCGCCTGGAGGAGATCACCGACAGGGTGGCCGATGCGCTCGCGGCCCGGTTCGGCTCATCGCCGGTCGAGAACCGCATGAGCGCCCTGACCGTGACGGCCTGGCGCTGAGGGACCGGGCGACGGGGTGGGAGCAAAAGGCGCGTCTCCCATGGAGCGCGCCCTTTGCGTGTGACAGGAGCGCCTCAGCGCGCCGACATCCGGCTCATCAGACGGCAGAGCGCCTGCATGTCGGAATCGTACCCGTCCGGCGAGGCTGCGACCATGGCGCAGCTGCGACGCAGCTTCATGCGGTCGTCGTTGCTCATCTGGCGGATCTCGGCCCTGAGACGTTCCACCTGGCCGGGCCGATCCGGCCGCCCCGGATTGACGCTTCCCGTCGCGGATGGACTGCGCACGCTGCCGGTGCCCAGGGAGCCCGGGTTCGCGAGGCCGCCCGTGGCGCCGCTGCTGCCGATGCCTCCCGCCCCAATGGTCCCGACGGAGCCGCCCGTGCCGCTTCCGGCACCGGCGCCGCCCCCGATCCCAATGCCGCCCCCGACACCGATGCCATTCGAGCCCCCGACCCCGGCGCCCACGCCGGCATTCACCCCGCGCGAGCCGCCGACGCTCGCGCCGAGGCCCGCCGTTACGCCGCCGGATCCGCCGACATTCGCGCCCAGACCTGCATCGACGCCACTGGGGCCCCCGAGGCTCGCGCCGGCGCCAGCCGTGACCCCGCCGGATCCGCCGGCGCTGGCGCGACCGCCCGCGCTTAGTCCCGACGAGCCGCCGACATTGGCCCCGAGCCCGGCGCTGACTCCGCCCGTGCCTCCGACATTCGCGCCGGCTCCGGCCGAGACCCCGGTCGGTCCGCCGATACTGGCTCCAGCCCCGGCCGCAACTCCGTTGGAGCCGCCCACATTGGCGCCGAGGCCTGCGCCCGTTCCGCCGGAGCCCCCGATGCTTGTCCCAAGGCCGGCTGCGATCCCGCCGCTCCCGCCGATAGTCGCTCCCACGCCGGCGGACACTCCGTTGTCGCCGCCAAGGCTCACGCCGAGCCCACCGCCGAGGCCCTCCGAACGGCCGCCGCTCCCGCCGCGGTCCCGCGCTGCAGCCGGCTGCCACATCAAAGAAGAGATCAGAAGAACCGCCGCACCGCACACTGAAGTCTTGCGGCTGAAGCCAAACAACCGTCCACGCGAATGCATCTCTGTACTCCCTAGGAGTTACCCCGTCGGGGCTATCGCATGAAAAGACTCAGGCTTGAGGACATTAGTTCCACATCTTTGAATATTTATCGCAGGAAAAATACTTCCACCGCAGGTCAATACGATACAACATGAGTAAACAGTGCGAATATACATCACACTGTTGCTGTCGATTGGAGTGGCGCAGCGATTGCATCGTGCGGACGAAAGCGGGTCGCTGACGCGGCCCTCTGGGTCCGTCCGTTGCTCTAGCACGGGAGAGCCGCGTCCCTCTCCATGTCGTCTCCGGCCTTGTGCCGGTGATCGCGATCCTCTGAGGCGCGGCGCCTCTCGGATCGGGATGGCCGGCGAGAGGCGGGTGGTGACCGGCCGGCCACGACCAGGAGGGTATCATCACCGGGTCACACCACCCTCCCACGTCATCACCGGGCTTGTCCCGGTGATCCCGCTTCTGAGAGGTGCCGCGCATTTCCGATCGGGATGGCCGGCACAAGGCCGGCCATGACGTGCGGGGGGAGCAGCACCGGGCTTGTCCCGGTGATCCCGATCGAAAGACCGCCGAGCGCATCCTGCGGACGAAAGCAGGCCGCACTCAACGATGGGCCGGCCAAGTGCGGAGCATCGGATCCGGTCCCACACCTGGGTCCACGTTTCACGTCCGATGCGCGAGCGTTGCTTGAAGGTTTGCCCGGGATGGGAGTCTCAGCCGGTCACAGGCTTCAATGCACGGTGCTGTTCAGCTGCATGGAATGGAGAAGCGTGCCCTGGGAACACACGATGTCGAGCCGCCATCCGGACCAGTCCGCGACGTCCGAGCCGATCTCGCAACGCAGTTCGGTGACGGCAAGGAGCGCCTGATCCTTGGCACTCTCGAGGTCATGAACTTCGATCCCTGTATTGTCGACGATCTCTTCGTGATCGTTCACAAGGTGAAAGAAGCAGCGCATTTCGGGACCGTCACCCTTATGAACAGGCTGGAATCTGCTATCCGCTTTTGCCAACGAAGTGAAGACTCCACCCCGGCCCGGCAGTCATTCGTCTTTGGTCGAAGCCTCGCCCACAGGGTCGAAACTGTTCAACTCGACCCAGCCGATATCGGGCCTCGGCGCCGGAACGAGATAGGCCCGCCCATCCTCGAGGCGCTCGATCCTGCAAGCGATCGCCCGCTGGTCTCCGGGAGGACGATACACGACGATCGCCCCGACCTGGATCCGGTCCGAGTTGCTGGCGGTCGGGGTCTCAGGAACCGATGGCGGCTCAGGGGCCTGGAGCGCGTCCGGGCCGCCATTCGCCGCCCTCACCCGGTCGAGAGCCGCGATCGCCAATCTCGCCCTGTCGCGATAGCGCTCGCCCACGGACCTCAGGAGAGCGCCGCGCGTGCGCCCGGGATACCACGAGGTGCCGCCGGCCTTCGCCAGTTCCTCCGCAACGGCTTCAATCTCTTCGTCTGTCACGCCCGCCCCCAGACATTCTACGCCACCCTTAGGAACCATTGCACAACCTGCTTGAGGAGAGTTTAACGCAGAGTAATGCACGAGTTATATGCCAGAAGTGGCAGATCGCCAGAACTTTAGTACTTTGCCCGACGATGCGGCAAGGAAATACCCCCCGGATATCGGCACCTCTTTCGATACGGTCAGGCCATGATGAGCCGCAGGTCGGGCCGAGGAAATCGACCGGCCGTCGTCGAGACTGCACAATCGGGGAATCGGGACCTAGTCCTGCCGTTCGGGGCGCCGTCACACGGACGCCACATGAATCACCTCGTCGACCTCGTCCGTCACGGCGACGATCCAATAGCACTCGTTCCTGCTGTCGTGCATCAGGCCGCCCCGGAGCTCCGCTACCGCCCGGTCGGCCGCCCCACACGCCATGGCGGGATCGGGTAATTCGACGCCTTCCCGATCCCAGACGAATGTCTCCTTGGAGCGGAGATGGAAATAGTAACGAGGCATCTCGTTTCCCTCCGTCGCGGTGATCTCGGCACAAGGGCGGGATCGGATCGGGTCAGCAGGTTTACAGCATGAGAGCGCCCTTATACCGCGAGAACGAACACGATCCGACCCGCCTCGTCGGTAATGACGGTGATCCTGTTGGGCATGCCCCCGATGGCATCCAGCAGAGCATCCCAGGGGGCACAGGCCCCCGCATTGTCGGGTTCGAAGGCCGATCTCAAGCTGGGCAGATCGACGCCTTCCCGATCCGGTATGAGACGGTCCGCAAGCTGAACATGGAAATGATAGCGGGTCATCGAGCCTTCCAGCTTCCGTCCCATCCTAAACTACACGGTCCGAGCTTGAGCGCTTTAACGCAGGTTATGAAAGCCGCGGACGAGAGTCGGTTTTTGCCGGAAAAGCCACCGGGCGGATTGACGGGCCGAGACCGCTTCGTGCCGATATCGGGCCTGATCGCCCCGCGAGGCGATGAACGCGCCACGCCGGGCGTGCGACATTCTTTCGTCCGAGGGTCTGAATCGGCCCTCACATCCCGATGCACGGACGATCTGCCGCCGATGCGGCCCGTGCCCAAAAACCGTTCTCAACGATTGAAATAGAGGCCGCGAGCAATGTTTCCGGGCTTGACGGCGGGAGGCGGCGGACCGGAGTGGGAGGACCGGCTCTCCGAATGGTGCCGACCATCACCCTTAGAGTTCTTTCCTAGCCGATGAGCCAGTCTCCGGCACCTTCATGATGACTACCTCCGATGCCGGTCAATCCTCAGGAATAGCCCGACCAAACCCGGCGAAAGCTGGTTATGCAGGCTGGCCTCCCTCGTCGGAAAAGGACTGCTTGCATGGCCCTGGTTATCGACGCGTCGAGTTTCGGCGCGAAAGCCAATGACTCGTTGGAGGACACGGCTGCCCTCAACGCAGCCGTCAAGGCGGCGCACGACGAGTATCTCAAGAACCCCTCCGCAGGTCGCGTCACGGTCGTTCTGCCGGCCGGCACCCTTCTGGTCAAAGGCAACGGCGACAAGAGCGACGGCGCGGTCGAGATGCTCACCGGCACGGCCCTGCAGGGTGCGGGCATGGGCCAGACGATCCTCAAGGTGGCGGACGGATGGGCCGGCAGCATCACCGGGGTGGTTCGCACCCCCTTCAACGAAGAGACAAGCAACGTCGGCGTGTTCGACCTCACCATCGACGGCAATCGCGGCGCCACGTCCGGCAAGATCGACGGCTTCTACACGGGCGTCGAGCCGGGAAGCCCGCGGCAGGACAGCGACATCCACGTGGCGCGCATCGAGGTGATGAACTGCTCCGGCTACGGCTTCGACCCGCACGAGCAGACCCTGCGCCTGACCATCGAGAGCAGCGTCTCGCACGGCAACGGACTCGACGGGTTCGTGGCCGATTACATCGTCAACGGCATCTACAGGAACAACCTCGCCTACGGCAACGACCGGCACGGGTTCAACATCACCACGACGACGACCGGGCTGCTCCTGGAGAACAACATCGCCTACGGCAACGGGTCGGCCGGCGTGGTCGTGCAGCGAGGTTCCGAGAACATCGGCTGGCCGAGCAATGTCCGGATCGTCGGCGGTCAGTACTACGGCAACCTCAAGGAAGGCGTTCTGCTCAACATGGCGGCCAACGTCACCGTCGACGGTGCCACGATCTTCGGCAACCAGGGTAACGGGGTGCGGATCGAGGGCTCCACGGGCACCGTCGTCCAGAACAGCTTCATCTTCAACAACGCTCAGGTCGGGGACAACCAGCTCGACGAGATCAGCATCCGCATGCGGGTCGATTCCACGACCGGGCTGACCTACTACTCGTCGAACACGCAGATCCTGAACAACACGATCTACTCCGACGGCGCGGTCGATGCACGCTACGGGATCCGCGAGGAGCCCACGAACACCGTAGGGGGCAACACCTTCATCCGGCTCGTCGGGAACGCGATATCGGGCACGGATTCAGGCGCCATCTTCACATCGAAGCAGACCTGGATCGGATCCGCGAGATCCAACTCGTTCAAGGGCACAGGGTTTGATGAGGACCTGAGCGGGCGCTCGGGCAATGACACCATTCGGGCAAGGAGCGGCAACGACCACGTATCCGGTGATGGCGGGAACGACAAACTTTATGGGGATGCCGGCAAGGACTACGTTTCCGGCGGCAAAGGGCACGACAGCCTCAGCGGCGGCGCCGGCAACGACATCCTGAGCGGCGACGCGGGCCGCGACGTCTTCATCTTCGACAGCAAGCTCGGAAACTTCAGGACGGATCGCACGGTCAACTTCGACACGATCCTCGACTACTCGGCGAAGGACGATTCCATCTGGCTCGACAACGCCGTTTTCCGCAAGCTCGGACCAGGCTCTTCGGCGAACCCCGCCAAGCTCGATGCCGGCTTCTTCCATGTCGGCACCAGGGCCGGGGATCCGGACGATTACATCCTCTACAACAGGAAGACCGGCGTTCTCTCCTACGATTCCGACGGCTCGGGTTCCCGCAAGCCGGTGGAGTTCGCCCAGCTCAAGAAGGGCCTTGCCCTGACCTACCACGACTTCTTCGTCGTGTGAGACCGGGGCGGCCCGTCAGGCCGCGATGACGATGTTGCGGCCGCGGCGCTTGGCCTGGTAGAGCGCGGCATCGGCCCGCCGCAGCAGCGCACCGGCGTCGGCTCCCGTATCGGTGATGCAGCCGACGCTGACGGTTGCCACGCCCTGGCCGCCGAGCGAGGCGGCCCCGTCGGCCGCGAAAGCGTGGCGGATTCGATCCGCCAGGAGAGCGGCCTCCCGGGAACCGCCGGCCAGGATCGCGCCGAATTCCTCGCCGCCGAGCCGGCCGTAGGTCTGCTGCGGGAGATGCGCCGCCAGCACCTCCCCGAAGATGGTCAGGATCCGGTCGCCCGCATCGTGGCCGAAGCGGTCGTTGATGGCCTTGAAGTTGTCGAGGTCGAACAGGAGACAGGACGCCGGCTTGGGTCCGAGCCGCCCGAGGAGCCGGGCAGCATTCTCCATGAAGGCGCGCCGGTTCGGAACTCCGGTCAGCGCATCGACGAGGGCAGCCTGCCTGTACTCGGATTCGACGCTCTCCTTGGCCATGGACAGAAACATGAAGGCTAGGGTCGGCCCGAACATGACCAGCAGGAGCGCCATGGAGGGCGACCATCGGCTTGCGAAGGTGTCGATCCACGATACGGAGGTGAGGCCGATCCCGAGCATTCCCCGGGACAGATTGAACACGGCCAGCGCCAGCAGAAGCAGGACGGAGACCCGCGAGGAGGCCAGCGGTCGCGCATCATGGCGACCGAGCTCCCAGGCCGAGAGCATCGAATAGGCGAAGGTGATCAGGGACGCGACGATCAGCCGGAAGCCGTGCGAGCTGTAGATGAAGGGAAATGCCGCCATCCAGACCGCGACCCCGGCGATCATCGCGGTCGCAGATACGGGGCGGCCGTTGAAGACCCGGCATCCCGTGTAGAGAACCCCATAGCACAGCAGGGCCAGGGCATTCGCCACGAGCAGGATCGCGTAAGCCGGCTGTCCGTGGGCCAGATTGGCCGATCCGATCCCGACGGCGATGAGCCAGAAGGCGCTGCCCCACCAGGCGAGCGCCCTGACCCTGCGATTCAGCACCCAGGAGAAAAGCAACAACGTTCCGAGCACCGCCGAAAGCAGCACGAAGGCAACGGTGAGCGTGGCAGGATCAAGGACCATCGGAGAGGCTGCCGTAGAGTTCGACCAGAAAGCCGCAGAGGAACCCCGACGACCCATCCCTGGGGATGCATGTGACGCTATCTCCCATCCGTCCGCCGATGTCCAGAACCCCGCCCTGCGGCGGATCGGGCGGACCCGACGGGAAGCGCCTGGAACGAAGGATTTTCCTCGGCATTGGTCCTGACGCGATATGATATCGGATAGGGAGACTTTCATGGGCCTGTATCACCGTCATGGCGTCCAGAGCACGGCCGCCATCGCTGGCCACCCCCTTCACCACATGCTGATCGTCTTTCCCGTGGCCTTCCTGATCGGGGCGTTCGGAACGGACATCGCCTTCATGGCCACCCAGGATGCATTCTGGGCGCAGGTGTCCTACTGGCTCCTGATCGCCGGAATCGTCACCGCCCTCGTGGCCGCCGTGCCGGGCCTGATCGATTTCGTGACCATCGACCGGGTGCGCAACGTCTGGGTCTCCTGGGCCCACATGGTGGCCAATCTCGTGGTGGTCGCCCTGGCCCTCGTCAATGTCGGCGTTCGCCTCGACGATCCGGCGGCCGGCGCTCAGGGATGGGGCCTCTGGCTGTCCGGCATCCAGACCGCCCTCCTCCTGTTCAGCGGCTGGCTCGGAGGAGAGCTCTCCTACCGCTACGGGATCGGGGCCATCCGGGACTATGGCCCGAAGGCCGAGCAGTTCCATGTGGAGGTGGACCGGGCAGACGTCGCCGCATCCTATGGCCGGCGGAAGACGGGATCGGACGTGTGATCCCGTCGGGGCGGCTCGCCTTGCCACGGCCGGGCTTGGGCCGCTACATTCGAGCCCGTCATGAAGCGATGCGCCCTCGCCCTTCTTTACGTCAGCCTTGCGACCCCCGGCCCGACGCTGGCGGCAACCGCATGCCCGCCGGGCTTCGCGATGCTGCAGGCGTCCGACACCTGTGTGCGCGTCAGCGGCCGCGTGAGAGCAGACACGGTGGTGGGATCGTCACGCGCCCGATCCGCGGACACCTACGGGACGCGGGCAGGCGGGCGCGTGCAGCTCGATGTGAGGAAGCAGACCGAATATGGGCCGGCCCGAGCCTTCATTTCGGTGGGAAACGAGCGTCGCTGACGGACCGATGGGACAGGAGCGCCCGAAGGCGCCCCGCTCGAACCGGATCAATACCCGTCGTCGTAGTATTCTTCACGGTAGTAGCTGCGCCGTGGCGCCTCATAGGTCCGGTAGGCCGGCCTCTCATAGGTCCGGTATGCGGGCCGGGCCGTCGCGGCAAGCGCTCCGCCGAGGATCGCACCGGTCACCCCGGCCGCGATGGCGGCATTGTTGTTGTGTCGCCGCTGAACGTAGTAGCGGGGCGCCTGGTGGCTCTTGTAATGCCCATAGGCGTGGCCTCTGCTCTTCCCGGGGCGGGCATCCACCGCACCGCTGAAGGACGTTGCGGCCAGAAGGGCTACGCTCACTGATACCAAGAGTTTCTTCATCGTCCATTCTCCGGAACTCCGATCAAAGGCGGGAGAGGGATCCTGGTCCGGATTCCCCTCCCGGCTCTCGCCGGTGTTGAGTTTACTGGTTCGGGGTGCTGCCGCCCTGGGACGAGGAACCGCCCTGCTGCGGCAGGCGCATGTTCGTCGAGCTGCTGCCCGAGTTCGAGCTGCCGCTGCCCGCGTTGCCGTTCATGTCCGTCCGGCTGCGCGTCGACACGGTTCCCGTCGTCTCGGGAGCGCTCGAACGGCTCCGGCTGGTCGAAACATTCACGTCATTGGAGCGACGCTGCTCGACCGATACGCCGACGCTCGGCGAGGTGTCCTGGGTCCGGCGAACCGTCGTGCGGCTCCTCACGGAGACGCTCGGCTCGTTGACCTCCTCGTAGCGGCGCACGGTCCGGCGGCGAACCTCGACCGGCTGCTCCTCGACCACATGGTAGCGACGCGTCTTGGAAACGACCTTGTTGGTCCGCTTCGTCTTCTTCACGGCCACTTTCTTGGTGGGCTTCTTCTTCACCACCGTGCGATGGATTTCCGTGTCGGGCTCCTCGTAGGTCGTCACGCTGCGGCGGCGGGTGACCGAGACGCTCGGCTCATCGGTCTCGTGCACCGTGCGGGACCGCACGGAGACGCCGGAGCGCTCACGGGTCTCGATGCCGACGCGGGTACCGGATTCCTCACGATCCCGGACGTTGATCTGAGCCCCGGAGCGCTCGGTCCGGGTCGCGCCGGTCGTCTCCGTCTGGGCCCGGCTGCCGCTGCCGGACTGGTTGCGCAGCATCTGGTTCGAATCCGAGGAGGATTGCGAGGACGTGCTGGTGTTGCTGTTGGTATTCGTCTGCGTCGAAGTCTGGGCGTAGGCCGCGCTGCTCAGTAAGAGAAGGGCGGCACCGAGAGCGATTTTCTTCACGGGACCATCTCCATAACAGTAAAGGTGGGAGATGAACGCCAACCCGTTGAGACTGTTCCCAATAACTTTAAGTAACGGATCTTATCATGCGACGGCGGGGCGAAGATGAACAAACGTTCAAGAACATGAATGTCCAGATCTCTCGAGCGTCCGCCAGGAGCGGCCCGCCGCACCCGTCAATCAACTCTTTACCATCATGATGAACAATGCTCGTCAGCGCGATACAGCTTAAGTTCATGGTCATGGCCATAGCTTAGCGCTATCGTGGTTTCATCGGGACGGGCAGTCATGGCGATTTTCAAGGCGTTCAACGCAGCCGGTGTGGGCTTCAACATGGCCAGCACCGACAGCTCGGGCTGGGCGTTCATCGGGGCTGATCCCTCGGTGACAACGGATCTCGTTTACGACGACGGCGCCGTCGCCGAGTACGAGATCGACGGCAGTCCGATCGTCGACTCCTTCACCGCCCGCTATTGGAGCGACGGCTACACCGTCGTGATCGACGACTTGGTCTACGAAAACTTCGGCCAGACCATCCTGTCCATCGAAGATCTCGATCTCCACACGACCGTCGACGAACTTCAGGGCTATGCCTGGTATGTGACGATCAACGGAGGGAACGACACCTTCTACGGCAATGATTACGACGATGTCATCCGCGGCGGATCGGGCGACGACGCCGTCCTTTCCTACGATGGCGACGACATCGTGTACGGCGACGCCGGTGAGGACGATCTCTATGGGCTTTCGGGAGACGACGACCTGTACGGGGGTGCCGGCCGCGACGTCGTAAGCGGCGGGGCCGGGAGCGATTACCTGAGCGGTGGCTCGGACAACGATACGCTGACGGGAGGTTCGGGCAACGACTACTTCGTCTTCGACAAGCGGCCGACCCGAAGCAACGTCGACAAGATCACGGACTTCCGGCCGAGCGACGACACGATCATGCTCGACGGCGATGTCTTCACCCGGGCGGGCCGCGACGGCTGGCTCTCGGCGGCGGCCTTCACGACCGGGCCGGCTGCCCGCGATGCCTCCGACCGGATCATCTACAACAAGCAGACGGGCGCCCTGCTCTACGATGCCGACGGAATCGGCGGCGTCGCGGCCGTGAAGTTCGCTCAGCTGAAGGCCGGTCTGAACCTCTCCAAGGCCGACTTCTTCATCTTCTAGAGCATCGGACGGACCCGGAGGGTCGCTGGCGTGGCCCGCTGGGTTCGCGCCGAACGATGCGCCGCTTCAGGAAGTGAGCATCGGACGTGAAAAGCGGGCCCAGGTTTCCCGTGCGATGCTCCACTCTTGGCTGTCCCCTTGTCCGTGCCCCTGTCTTGATCGCTCGGCCGATCCACCACCACGTCATCACCGGGCTTGTCCCGGTGATCCCGATCGGAAGAGCGCCGCGCTTCACCGGATCGGGATGGCCGGCACAAGGCCGGCCATGACGTGGAGGGTGTTGTCACCCGCTCACACCACTCTCCACGTCATCACCGGGCCTGTCCCGGTGATCCCGCTTCCGTAAGGCGCCGCGCTTCACCTTACCGGGATGGCTGGGACAGGCCCAGCCATGACATGGGACGGTGGAGCGCGATCCGTGTGTGGCGCGGGCCTTGAGCATCCGATGTGAAAAGTGGCCCGATTTCGCCGCACCATGCGCTCGGCTGCGTCGGACCTCAAGGAGCCATCACGACGGCCCTGGAAACAGGGCCGTTTCCTTTTGCCCCGCCGGGGAGCCTGGGCAAGCAGCCATTCCTGAGCCGCACATCGGTTAACGTGGCATTAGGACGTTATGCTACTAAAGCATAACAGACCTACATTATCACCACTCCTCTTTTGCAGCGCACACACTTATATCCGCTCTGCAAACGCAAGAACAAAGGCCACCGGTCAAAGGGGCCGGTCACTGTTAGGAGCTTCCCATGTTCGTATCGTACATCCTGTCTAAAGTCCGCGCTTACATGCGTTATCGCGAGACTGTCCGTGAGCTGTCGCTGCTTTCCGACCGCGAGCTCGATGACCTCGGCATCTCCCGCTTCCAGATCGATAGCATCGCTCGCCAGAACGCTCTCGCGTAAATCTCTGCTGCATCGCAGCAAAAGGCCCTAGCCCGCCTCCCGGCGGGCTTTCGCTTGTCTGGAGCCCTGTCAGGACGCCTGTCGGAGGCTTCAGCGGCCGCCCGACACGGACAGGTTGGCCCCGGCGATGTAGGACGCCGCGTCCGACATCAGGAACAGCACGGCCTCGGCGATCTCCTCCGGCTCCCCGATCCGGTTCATGGGGATGTGGGGCCGAATGCGCTCCACCCGGCCGGCATCCTGGGTGCTGCGCTCGTGGATGTCCGTCATGGTCATCCCGGGCGAGACCGCGTTGACCCGGATCCCCTCGCTGGCCAGCTCCTTCGCCATCCCGATGGTGAGCGAGTCGACCGCGCCCTTGGAGGCCGCGTACCAGACATATTCGTTGGGACTGCCAAGGCTCGCCGCGACGGACGAGATGTTGACGATGGTGCCGCCGGCTCCGCCCCGGCTGGTGGACAGGCGTCGCGCCGCCTCCCGGGCCACCCAGATCGCCCCCAGGACATTCACATCGATGCAGGCCCGGATGGCGTCCGAGGAAGCCTGCTCCAGCCGGCTCGACTTGCCGGTGATGCCCGCGTTGTTGACCACATGGGAGATCGGGCCCAGGACGGACTGGGCCTCGTCGAACATCCGCACCACGTCGGCTTCCACGGCGACGTCGCCTTGGCACGCCACCGCGGACGCTCCCGACGCGCGGCAGGCCTCGAGCACCCGTTCGGCGGATTCGCGCTCGGACCGGTAGGTGATGGCGACATCGTAGCCGCGCGCGGCGGCGAGCTGCGCCACCGCGGCCCCTATGCCGCGGCTTCCACCTGTAATAAGGACGACGGGGCGTCTGGATTGCATGGCGTTCTAAGCCTTCCCAAAAGTAATTCGGCTCAACTTGACCAGCGCTCCCCAGGGAGTCAACAAAGCCGCTCGGGAGAATGATCATGAGCACCATCGAACCCATCCATGTCATCGGCGGCGGGCTTGCCGGCTCGGAAGCGGCCTGGCAGATCGCCCAGGCGGGTGTGCCGGTCGTTCTTCACGAGATGCGCCCCGTGCGGGGCACTGACGCCCATAAGACCGAGGGGCTGGCGGAGCTCGTCTGCTCCAATTCCTTCCGCTCGGACGACCCGGAGACCAACGCGGTGGGCCTGCTGCATCAGGAGATGCGCACGCTCGGCTCCCTGATCATGGCCAAGGGCGACGCCAACCAGGTTCCGGCCGGCGGCGCGCTCGCGGTCGATCGCGACGGGTTCTCGAACGCCGTCACGGCCACGCTCGAAGCGCACCCTCTCGTCACCATCGAGCGGGGCGAGATCGCCGGCCTCCCGCCGGAGGAATGGTCCTCCGTCATCGTCGCCACCGGGCCCCTCACCTCGCCGGCTCTCGCCGAGGCGATTCTCAGCCTGACCGGCGAGACGTCGCTCGCCTTCTTCGACGCCATCGCGCCGATCGTCTATCGCGAGTCCGTCAACATGGACGTCGCCTGGTTCCAGTCGCGCTACGACAAGGTCGGACCGGGCGGCACCGGCAAGGACTACATCAACTGCCCCATGACCCGGGAGCAGTACGAGGCCTTCGTCGACGCGCTGATCGCCGGCGACAAGACCGAGTTCAAGGAATGGGAGGCCGACACGCCGTATTTCGACGGCTGCCTGCCGATCGAGGTCATGGCCGAGCGAGGCCGCGAGACCTTGCGCCACGGCCCCATGAAGCCGGTCGGCCTCACCGACCCGCGCAATCCCGACAGGAAGCCCTATGCCATCGTGCAGCTGCGCCAGGACAACGCGCTCGGGACCCTGTTCAACATGGTGGGCTTCCAGACCAAGCTGAAATACGGCGCGCAGACCGCGATCCTGCGCATGATCCCGGGCCTGGAGAACGCCGAGTTCGCGCGGCTCGGCGGCATCCACCGCAACACCTATCTCAACTCGCCCAAGCTCCTCGATCCGACCCTGCGCCTGAAGGCGATGCCGCGCCTGCGCTTCGCGGGCCAGATCACCGGCTGCGAGGGATACGTGGAGAGCGCCGCCGTCGGTCTCATGACCGGACGCTTCGCCGCCGCCGAGCGGCTCGGCCGGCCGATGGAGCCCCTGCCGCACACCACGGCGCTCGGGGCGCTGATCAACCACATCACCGGCGGGCATATCGAGACCATCGACGAGGGGCCGCGCTCCTTCCAGCCCATGAACGTGAATTTCGGGCTTTTTCCGCCGCTGGCCCAAGCACCGAAGGCCGAGGACGGCAAGCGCCTGCGCGGCCCCGCCAAGGCCGTCGCCCGCAAGAAGGCGCTGACGGACAGGGCCAGGGCCGATCTGGCGGCCTGGCTGTCGGGCGGGGCTCTGCCCGCCGCCGCGGAGTAAGCCGGGCCCCTGGAGGGCGGCGCCAGCCGGGTGCCTCATCCTCCCACGTCATCACCGGGCTTGTCCCGGTGATCTCGATCGGAAGACCGCCGAGCGCATCGTGCGGACGAAAGCGGGCCGCACTCGACCATGCCCCGGCCAAGAGGGTAGCATCGGATCCGATCCCAAACCTGGGTCCACTTTTCCGTTCTGACCGATGCTCTCATCCAAGAAGAAAGCATCGGATGGATCCAAAAGTGCAAGTCCACTTTTCACGTCCGATGCTTTAGAACGGCCCGCGCCAGAGCGCCCAGATCCGCCGCCATTGCGGCAGGTCCACGGGCGTGTGGAACGGATCGTAATCCTTCCGTTCCATGGCCCTGAGATACGGTTCGACCAGGGCGATCGGCTGAAAGGCCGGCTTCGCCGGGTCGGGAACCGTTGCGCGCAGCTTGCGCGCCTGTTCCAGGTGCCTGCGGGCGACCGCGCGGAGATCGGCCAGGGCGCCTTCGAGACCGGGCCCACCGCGTCCGGTTACGATATCCTCGCGCACGACCCCGTGGCGGGCCAGGAGATCGGCCGGGATGTAGACCTGACCCTGTCGCGCATGATGCGGGAAGGCACGGAGAAGCCCGGTGACGGCATAAGCCACGCCCGCATGGCCGGCCGCATCCGCGGTGCCCGGATTGGATCCGTCGGCCAGGACGAGGCTCGCAAGCTGGATCAGGCTCGACGAGGTCTCGCCGCAATAGCCCTCGAGATCGTTCAAGCTCGGCATGGGATCGTCGTAGAGATCGAAGATCCGGGCATCGATCAGGTCGACGAAGGACTGACGGGGCAGGCGGAACTGGACGATGGTGTCGTCGAGCGCAGCCGCCACGGGGTTGGCCCGCACGTCGCCCCGCGCCTCGCCCTGGAGGGCGTCGCGCCACCATTGCAGGCGGATCTCGCCGACGAGGGCCTCGCGCACGGCCTCGCGGACCCGGGCGACCTCGAAGTTGAAGGCATGGAGCGCGTAGAGGTGCGGACGCTTTTCGGCAGGCGCGAAGAGGCTCGCCCAGTAGCGGTCCGGATCGGCCTCGCGCACGAGCGCTTCGCAATGGGCGAAGTTGGCAATTGCGTCCGCCATGTCAGGGAACGGCGATCAGGGCGGCGCCGACCTTGCGGTTCTCGCCGAGCAGGATGTTGTAGGTGCGAGCGGCGGCGCCCGTCTGCATCACGTCGAGACCGATCCCCGCCTCGCGGAAGCGCGTGCGGAAGGACGCCGGAATGGCCGCGATGTCGGTGCCCGTGCCGAGGAGCAGGAGATCGATCGCATCGGCCTCCGCGAAGACCGGATCGAGCGCCTCGTCGGTCAGCTCGGCCACGGAGCCGACCGGCCACGCCCTGATGCCCGACGGCAGGGCGAGCAGGGATCCGCGATGGGACATGTCGGCAAAGCGGAAGCCGCCGTTGCCGTAGGCGTCGAACGGATAGCGTCCCGGCAGGAAGCCGTCGTAGAGGCGACCATCGCTCATGGTCCTACTCCGCTGCGGCGGCCCTGCCCTCCGGCACCTTGAGGGTCTCCGACCCGCGCAGACCGATATAGATCAGCATGGGCGACGAGATGCAGATCGCCGAATACGTACAGATGACGACGCCGTAGAGCATGACCTGCGCGAAGCCCTGGATCGCCTGCCCGCCGAAGAGGACCAGCGCCAGGAGCGAGAGCGCCGTCGTGGTCGCCGTCATGATCGTTCGGGACATGGTGGTGTTGATCGAGAGATTCAACAGCTCTTCCGCCGGCATCGCCTTGTAGCGCCGCATCAGTTCGCGGGTCCGGTCGAACACCACCACCGTCTCGTTGAGCGAGTAGCCCACGATGGTGAGAATGGCGGCGATCGACGTCATGTTGAACTCGTGCCGGGTGATCACGAAGAACCCGATGGTGAGCACGATGTCATGGAGCGTGCCGATGATCGACGCCACCGCCAGCTCCCGCTCGAAGCGGAACCAGAGATAGAACAGAACCGCGATGACCGACAGCACGATGCCAATGGTGCCGGATTGAACGAGCTCGCCCGACACGCGCGGGCCGACCGTCTCGACCCGGCGGAAATCGTACTCGTTGCCGAAGGTGTCGCGGGCCTTCTGCACCACGGCCGTCTGCGCGGCCTCGCCGCCGGACTGGATCGGGAAGCGCAGCGAGACCTCGCCGGAGCCGCCGAATTCCTGCACCTCCACGTCGCCGAAGCCGAAGCTCTCGGCAGTCTGGCGGATCTGGGCGACGTTGGCCTGGCCGGACTTGGCCTGGATCTCCATGAGCGTGCCGCCCTTGAAGTCGATGCCGAAGTTGAGCCCGACCGTCATCAGCACGATGGCGGTCGCCACCGAGATCAGGGCCGACAGCGGGAACGAGAAGCGCCGCAGGCGCATGAAGTCGAAATGGGAGTTTTCGGGCCAGAGGCGAATGAGGCGCACGATACGCACTCCTTAGAACGGAAGGGCTTTGGGACGCATCCACTGATACCAGAGCGCGATCATCATGCGCGTCAGGGTGACGGCGGTGATCACCGTCGTCAGGATGCCGAGAATGAACACGACGGCGAAGCCGCGCACGGGGCCGGAACCGAGGAAGAACAGGATCACGGCCGCGATGGCCATGGTGCTGTTCGAATCCACGATGGTCGCGAAGGCCCGGTCGAAGCCGGCCTGGATGCCCGACACGATCGACCGTCCGGCGTGCACCTCTTCGCGGATGCGCTCGTAGATGAGCACGTTGGAGTCCACCGCCGTGCCGATGGTGAGCACGATGCCGGCGATGCCCGGCAGGGTCAGGGTCGCTTCCAGCACGGACATGAGACCGAAGATCAGGCCCACATGGACGAGAAGCGCGATGTTCGCGATGAGGCCGAAGATACCGTAGGTGGCGAACATGAAGATCACCACGAAGATGGCCGCCACATAGGTGGCCATCTTGCCGGCTTCGATGGAGTCGCGTCCGAGGCCGGGGCCGACGGTGCGCTCCTCCACGATGGTCAGCTTGGCCGGCAGGGCGCCGGAGCGGAGCAGGACGGCGAGATTGTTGACCTGCTCGACCGTGAAGCTTCCCGAGATCTGGCCGGAGCCGCCCGTGATGGGCGACTGGATCGTCGGGGCCGAGATGACCCGGTTGTCGAGGACGATCGCGAGCTGACGGCCCAGGTTCTCGGTGGTCGCCTGGCCGAACCGTTGGGCTCCGCGGATGTTGAAGCGGAAATTGACGATGGGCTGGCGGGTCTGGCTGTCGAAGGCCGGCTGGGCATCGGTCAGGTCGCCGCCTTCGGCGATCACCCGGCGCTCGACGGGAACGCGCTGTCCGCCGGCATCCTCCATGGGGAGCAGGTCGACGTCGGTCGCGCCCGGCTGGGCCAACAGGCGGAACTCGAGGTTGCCGGTCTCGCCGAGCAGGGCCTTCAGCTGCTGCGGATCCTGAAGGCCGGGAACCTGGACGAGGATGCGGTCGGCGCCCTGGCGCTGGATGCTCGGTTCGGTCGTGCCGCCGAAGTCGATACGCCGACGGACGACCTCGATGGACTGGTCGACGGCGCGGCGCACGCGCTCGTTGATGCCCGCATCCGTGTAGGTCAGCGTGATCACCCCGTCGGGGGTGGTGTTGATCGCGATGGTGTTGTTGCCGCTCTGGCCGATCACGGCGTTGCCGATGGGCTGGGCCAGCTCCCGCAGGCGCGGCAGCAGCCGGTCGCGGTCCGCGGCATCGGGCACGCGGATCTGCACGCCGCGCTGGACCGTCTGAATGCCGTTCTGGGACGACACGCGGGTGTCGCGCAGGATGCGGCGGACGTCGTCGCGGAGGATCGTGACCTGGCCGCGCAGCAGATCCTGGGCGTCGACCTCGAGAAGGACGTGCGAACCGCCCTGCAGGTCCAAGCCCAGGACGATGGCGCGGGACGGAACGAGCCAGGACGGGACCCAGCTCGGGACGGCGTTCAGGAAAGCCTGACGCTGCTCGCGATTCATCGTGCTCGGAACCGCAAGAAGCAGGCCGATCACAATGATCGCCACGGTGGCGATGATCTTCGACCTCGAGAAGCGCAGCATCGTCAGCTCAACCTTTCTCACTCACTTGGCCGCATTCTGGAGCGGCGAACCGGCCCTCGTCCCAAAGGGAAGGGCCGGCCATTTGTCACATCAGGCCTTGACCGGCTCGCTCTTGGAGCGGACCTCGGAGATCATGGCCCGGGCCACCTTCACCTTCACGCCGTCGGCGATCTCGACCTCGACATCGGCCGAATCCTCGAGAACCTTGGTCACCTTGCCGATGATGCCGCCGGACGTGACGACCGTATCGCCGCGGCGGACGTTCTTGATCATCTCCTGGTGGGCCTTCACCCGGCGCTGCTGCGGACGGATGATCAGGAACCACATGATGACGAATATGAGGATGAACGGGACGAATTGAAGGATCATCTCCGTTCCGCCCCCGGCCGGGGCCCCTTGTGCGAAGGCAGGTGAAATGAACAAGCGGCTCTCCATGGATAAAGGCGCGTGGCAGGCCCGATTGGGGCCCACCCGCGCCGGACGGGATGACAAAGCGTGGCGGACTATACCCATCGACTCGCCGAAATCAATGAAGTTGAAGGCCTTTCCCAAGGCTCCTGCGGGGTTGCCGCCCTCCGCCCGTCGGGCGCACGGCCGGTTTCGCAGCGCGGCGCGTCCGCGACCCCGATCCGGCCTCTCCCTTCAGGAGGCGGCTTTTTGCTCCCGAGCCGGATCCCCCTTCGCCGAAAAATGCGCTAAGCACGCCTTCCTTGCCTCACTTATTCTTGAAGTCAGATCCCATGCCCGCCGACATCACCTCCCCCGAATCCCTGGCGCTTTTGACGCGGATCGCCGAGGCCCTGGAGCGCCTCACCCCGGCCACCGCGGCTCACGCCGACGTCACCGGAGCCGATGCCTTCGTCTGGCAGGCGGCCGGCCGCAGGCTCTCCCCCGTGCCGAAGGTGAACCGGGTCGAGATGAGCCTCCTGCGCGGCATCGACCGGGTCAGGGACCAACTGGCGGAGAATACGCAGCGCTTCGCGCGGGGCCTGCCGGCGAACAACGCCCTGCTCTGGGGCGCCCGCGGCATGGGCAAATCGTCCCTGGTCAAGGCGGTCCATGCGGAGATCAACCATGGCAAGGGGGCCGATGCCCGCCCCCTCAAGCTGATCGAGATCCACCGGGAGGACATCGAGACCCTGCCCGACCTCATGGGTCTGCTGCGGGCCGATCCGCACCGCTTCATCGTGTTCTGCGACGATCTCTCGTTCGACGCGGACGACACCTCCTACAAGTCGCTCAAGGCCGTGCTGGAAGGCGGCATCGAGGGCCGGCCCGACAACGTGATCTTCTACGCCACTTCGAACCGGCGCCACCTGCTGCCGCGCGACATGATGGAGAACGAGCGCTCGACCGCCATCAACCCGGGCGAGGCGGTCGAGGAGAAGGTCTCCCTGTCCGACCGGTTCGGCCTCTGGCTCGGCTTCCACAAGTGCAGCCAGGACGAGTATCTCGACATGGTCTTCGCCTATGTCGACCATCTGGGCCTCCAGACGGACCGCGACTCCGTCCGCGCGGAGGCTCTGGAATGGGCCACCACCCGCGGCGCACGCTCGGGACGCACCGCCTGGCAGTTCATCCAGGACCTGGCCGGCCGTCTCGGCAAGGCGCTCTGACAAGGCGCTCTGAATCGACAAGGGGACGGTGGCTGAGCTCCACCGTCCCCTCATTCGACCAGCTTCGATAGGCGAAAGCTGACCTGAACCGTTGATCCGATCAGCCGCCGAGGTGCTTCATGGGGTCGACCGGCTGGGCGCCCTTGCGGATCTCGAAGTGGAGCTGCGGCGAGGTCACGTTGCCGGTCTGGCCGGAGGTGGCGATCACCTGGCCACGCTTCACCTGCTCACCGCGCTTGACGTTGAGCGAGCCGTTGTGGGCGTAGGCCGAGACGAAGCCGTTCTCGTGCTTGATCAGGACGAGGTTGCCGTAGCCCTTCACCTCGCTGCCCGCGTAGGTCACCGTGCCGGCTTCGGCCGCCTTGACCGGCGTGCCTTCGGGAACCGCGATGTTGATGCCCTCGTTGCCGCCATTGGCGCCGAAACCGGCGATGACCCGGCCGCGGGCCGGCCAGCGAAAATCGCCGGACACGCTCGCGGTCTGCTCGGGCTCGGCGACCGGAGCCTTCGCGGCCTCCGGCTGCGGCGCCGGCGCGGCCGGCTGAATGACGGCCGGCTTCACCGGCTCGGGCTGGGTCAGGGCGGCCACCTTGGGCTGCTCGACGACCGGCTTCGGCGCGGGCGCCAGAGGCTTCGGGGCGGGCGCCAGAGGCTTCGGGGCGGACACCAGCGGCTCGTTCGTGGCGGACGCGACCTGCATCGGGGCGGACTTGGCGGGAGCAGGCGCGGCCGGAGCCGGAGCCTGAGCGGTCGTCGTCATGCCCGGACGAACGCGCTTCACCGGCTCGGCGGCGGCAACCGGCGTGGCGGCGGCCGGAGTCCTGGACGTGTCGACGAGGCGGAATTTCGGCTGGCTGGCCGGCTGCGCCGGGACCGAGTGAGCGACCGGCACGGGACGCGGCTGGATCGGTGCGGGAGCGGCGGCGATACGGGTGGGCTGCGGCAGGGGCTGGGACTGCACGGGCGGCAGGGCCTGGGCCTGAACCGACGGCGTCGGCATCGGGGCCGGAGCGTAGGACGGCGCCGGCTGCGGCGAGGACGACGCGGTGGCGTCCATGCGCTCGCTGGCCGCGAACGGGTTGGAGAACGGGTTCTCGGCGAACCGTGCACTATCGGTACTGCAGGCCGCCGCCGCACTGCCGATCAACCCCACCAAGGCGATCCGCGACACCGCAACCCAATGCCCAGAACACACACGCAACCGCATCACTCAACCCCAACCGAACGCAACTCGATGAAGCCATTAAAAGCCTGTTCAGGTTAAGCATCGGTTGACGTTGCGCGGATTCCCGTAACCTTGTCCGAAAAAAATTCGGTTGGGTTGGAACCCACCGAAAAGTGGACATGTTTTCGGCGCGATGCCTCGAGCATCGGACAATCGGCATAGCCGTCTCTCCCCTCGACGTCATCACCGGGCTTGTCCCGGTGATCTCGATGCGGTGAGGCTCGGCGCTTGTCTCCATCGGGATGGCCGGCACAAGGCCGGCCATGACGTGGGTGGGTGTGATCACCGGCCCGCACCACCCTCTCACGTCATCACCGGGCTCGCCCCGGTGATCCCGATTGTCCGATGCTCCACTCTTGGCCGGCGCACCGTTCGACGCGAAAAACCGGGTCCACTTTTTCGCACGGTGCGCTAGAGGGTCGCCGCGATGCCGGTGACGAGAGGCGAAATGCGCAAGGCCGCCCCGATCGTCTGCATCAGGGCGCCGTCCGCGTCGCGTTCGATCCGCACGAGATGGGGGACGCCTTCTTTCGTGAGGGCGCCGATCAGACGGCCGCCCGGAGCGAGGAGAGACGTGACGGCCTGCGGGATCTCGGGCCGTGCGCCGTTGAGCAGGATGCGGTCGAAGCGATCCCGGACGCGCGCTGCCAGTCCGTCGCCCACCTCCAGCCGGACCTTGCCCGCTTCCACGATCTTGAGATGCTGCGCGGCGCTCTCCGCCAGGGTGTTGAACCGCTCGACGCTCGTAACCTCGGCTCCGAGCCTCGCCAGCAGCGCCGTCACGTAGCCGCTTCCGGTCCCGATCTCCAGCACGCGCTGCCCCGGCTGGACGCCGAGCGCGAGCAGCATGGCCGCCACCGTCGCCGGCCCCGTCATGGTCTGACCGCAGGGCAGCGGCAGGGCGACGTCGGTACGGGCGAGATCGGTGAAGCGGCGCGGGGCGAACACCTCGCGGGGCACGAGTTCCATGGCGCGCAGCAGCGCCGTGTCTCGGATGCCTTTGGCGCGCAAGGACAGGATGAACGACGCAGCACCGATCGCCTCCTGCTCGTCGCGGGCCTCCGCATCAGGCAGGAACGGCATGTCCTGGTTCATTGCGCCGGCACCCTCATCGGCCGAAGGCCTGCGCGTAGCGCGTCAGCGTCGGCTCGTCGGTCATGTCGATCCGCAGCGGCGTCACGGCGATGCGCCGATGAGCGATGGCCCACAGATCGGTACCGTTGCCGGGCGTGAACGGCCGGCGCTCGAACGCGATCCAGAAATAAGGGTTGCCGCGTCCGTCCCGGCGCTCGTCGAGGCGCAGGAGCTCCTGCGTGCGCTGCCCCTGGTTGACGAGGGACGTTCCCTCCACCTCGTCGGGCTCGCAATCCGGGAAATTGACGTTGACCAGGATACCCTTGTCGATGCCGGCCTCGAGGATGCGGCGCACGACCTTGGGGCCGTGGTGCTCGGCGCAGTGCCAGCGCGGCGCATTGCGCGTGCCGGGTCCGTAGGCCTGGGACAGGGCGATGGACGGAAGCCCTAAGATCGTACCTTCGATGGCCCCCGCCACGGTGCCGGAATAGGTCACGTCCTCCGCCACGTTCTGGCCCCGGTTGACCCCGGAAAGAACGAGATCGGGCCTCGCGTCCTGCATGAGGTGGCGCACGCCCATGATCACGCAGTCCGTCGGTGTGCCCTTCACGGCGAAGTGCCGCTCTGAGATTTCGCGCAGGCGCAGGGGATCGTTGAGGGACAGGGAGTGGGCGACGCCGCTCTGATCGGTCTCGGGGGCGACGACCCACACGTCGTCCGACAGGTTGCGGGCGATCGCCTCCAGGGTCTTCAGGCCGGGAGCATGAATGCCGTCGTCGTTGGTGCAGAGAATGCGCATGTCAGGCCTGACGCTCGATTCGTTTCATCCCGCCCATGTAGGGCTGCAGCGCCGACGGGATCGCCACGCTGCCGTCCTCGTTCTGATAGTTCTCCAGAACGGCCACGAGCGTGCGGCCGACCGCGAGACCGGAGCCGTTGAGCGTGTGCACGAAACGCGGCTGCTTCTCGCCGGCGGCGCGGTAGCGCGCGTTCATGCGGCGGGCCTGGAAATCCGAGCAGACCGAGCAGCTCGAAATCTCGCGGTACATGCCCTGCCCCGGCAGCCACACCTCGATGTCGTAGGTCTTGGTCGAGGAGAAGCCCATGTCGCCGGTGCACAGCGTCATGGTGCGGAACGGGAGCTCCAGCTTCTTCAGCACGTTCTCGGCGCTCGTGAGCATGCGCTCGTGCTCGTCGGCGGACGTCTCCGGGGTGGTGATCGAGACGAGCTCGCACTTCACGAACTGGTGCTGGCGGATCATGCCGCGGGTGTCACGCCCGGCGGAGCCGGCCTCGGCGCGGAAGCTCGGCGTCAGCGCCGTGAAGCGCAGCGGAAGCTGCTCTTCCGAAAGGATCTGCTCCCTGACGAGATTGGTGAGCGTGACCTCGGCGGTCGGGATCATGCCATAGCGCGTGTCCTTGATCATCCGGCCGATGGCCTCCGGCGGCCGACCCTCGAGCGCCGCCTGCACGACCTGTTCCAACGTGTTGCCGGGAAAGGCCCAGAACTGGTCGTCCTCGAATTTCGGCAGCTGCGCCGTGCCGAACATCGCGTCGTCGCGAACCAGCAGCGGCGGATTGACTTCCGTGTAGCCATGCTCGGTCGTGTGCAGGTCGATCATGAACTGTCCGAGCGCCCGCTCGAGCCGGGCCAGCGCGCCCTTCAGCACCACGAAGCGCGAGCCGGAGAGCTTCGCGGCCGTCTCGAAATCCATCAGGCCGAGGGCCTCGCCGAGCTCGAAGTGCTGCTTGGCGCTGTTGAGCGTCGGCGGCGTGCCGAAGCGGTGGCGCTCCACGTTGCCGTGCTCGTCGGCTCCGACCGGGACATCCTCTTTGGGAATGTTGGGGATCGCCGCCAGGGCCTCGAACAGGGCCTTTTCGGCGGCGCGCTCCGCCTCCTCCAGATCCGGCGTGGTTTCCTTGATCCTGGCGACCTCGGCCATCAGCTCCTGGGCCCGCGCCTCGTCCTTTTTCGCCTTGGCCTGGCCGATTTCCTTGGACAGGGCATTGCGGCGCTCGGTAGCGGCCTGGAGGGCGGAAACGGCGCTCTTGCGCCGGTCGTCGAGGGCGATCAGCTGCGCGGACTGGGGCTCCATGCCCCGGTTCCGGAGGCCCTGGTCGAAAGCCGCGGGGTTCTCGCGGATGGAACGGATGTCGTGCATGGGATCAGGACCTGCTTCGTCAGGCAGTCCCGCCCGTCAGAACAAGACCGCCCCTTCAACTCTTGCCGAGGATGGCGGCCGGTGCGAGGGACCTCGTCGAGGCCCCTACTCCTCTGCCGCGCGCGCGGCCTCGGCTTCCGCACGCTTCTTCTCGACCATGGTGACGGAGAAGATGGATGCCTCGTAAAGAAGCAAGGTGGGGACCGCAAGGGCGAACTGGCTGATCACGTCCGGCGGCGTGAGAACCGCCGCGATCACGAACACGATGACCACGGCATAGCGGCGCTTATCCTTGAGGAATTGCGAATCGATGATCCCGGCCCGGGCCAGAAGGGTCAGGACCACCGGAAGCTGGAAGCAGATGCCGAACGCGAAGATGAGCGTCATGATCAGCGACAGGTACTCGCTGACCTTGGGCAGGAACTCGATGCTGGGACTGGTATCCGTGGCCAGCTGCTGCATCCCCACGGAGAAGCGCATGAGGAGCGGCATGGCGATGAAATAGACGCAGGCCGCCCCGATGACGAAGAGGACCGGGGTCGCGATCAGATACGGCACGAAGGCCCGGCGCTCGTTCTTGTAGAGGCCTGGCGCCACGAACTTGTAGACCTGGATGGCGATGATCGGAAAAGCCAGGAAACCGGCGCCGAAGGCCGCGACCTGGATCTGCGTGAACAGATATTCGAGCCCGTGGGTATAGACGAGATGCGCCCTCTCGGGCGAGCCGACCGCCAGGACGTAGGGCCAGACCAGCGCGTTGTAGATGTACTTGGCGGCGGCAAAGCAGACGAAGAACATCGCGACGAACGCGACAAGCGCCTTGATCAGGCGCGAGCGCAACTCGGTCAGATGCTCGATCAGAGGCGCGCGCGATGCCTCGACCTCATCCTCTTCAACGGCGGTGGTCATCCGGCTTTTGCGTCCGCTTTTCGGGGCTGTTCTGAAAGTTGTTCGGCGAGGGCCGCCTGCTGGGCCTCGTACTCCGCCTCGCGGCGCAGGGACTCGGCGATCTCGGCGGCAGGATCGACCGTCGGGGGCGTCGGCAGGTCGACGAGCGGATCCGCAGGACGCGAATCCTCGGGATCCGGCGCCCGACCCTCCACGACGGCCTGGACCGTTGCGTCGGAAGCCGCCGGAGCAGGCGGTGGCACGTCGGCCACCAGCACCGGCTGTTCGGGGGACACCGGCTGATCGGACGGCACGGGCGCGGCATCCGGCCCTGTCGCCGGCTCGGGGGCCTTCTCAGGCGCCTCGATCGACGTCTTCAGCTCGTCCCGGATCGTCTGGATCGGGTTGAAGTTCGTGCTGCCGATGGAAGTGACGGACTCGTTCACGCCCTGGAGCTGCTTCTTGACCTCGTCGAGCTCGGCCTCGCGCATGGCCTCGTTGAACTGGCCCTGGAACTCCGCCGCCATGCGGCGAAGCTTTCCGGTCACCTGCCCGACGGTCCTCAGGGCCTTGGGCAGATCCTTCGGGCCGATCACGATCAGCGCAACGGCGCCGATCACCATGATCTCACCCCAGCTCATGTCCAACATGACGTGGCCTCGAACCTGCCCTTTACGTACTCACGCGTACTGACACGCCGCGAATGGCGGCGGCGCACGAAGCTTAGCCGACCTTGTGGTCCGTCGTCGCGGCGCTCGTGGGAGCGCCGGCCTGATGGTCGATGGTCCGGACGGGCTCCGACGGCTGCACCGGCTTTGCCGGGGTATCGTCCTCGGACATGCCCTTCTTGAAGGCTTTGATGCCCTTCGCGACGTCTCCCATCATGTCGGAGATCTTCCCGCGTCCGAACAGCAGGACGACGATCAGACCCACGACGATCCAGTGCCAAATACTCGTGCCACCCATGGCAATTCCTCCTGCGCCCGAAAAGGCGCGGTCTTTCAATATGAACTCGTCGCCAACCTATGCGTCGGAGGCGGCGAAAACAAGGACATCCTTCGTATCGATCTCGATGCCCACATCCTGTCCCTCCGTCGCACCGGCGGGATCGTGAATGCGCGCCTGGAGCGGACGATCGAGCCCCGGCACGTCAATGTGCAGGAGATCGACTTCGCCGAGGAAGCGACGGGACACCACACGTCCCGGGAGGCAGAAGCCCGCCGGCTTGAGCCTCACCCCCTGGGGCCGCACGCAGACGATCGCGGGACCGTCCGCCAGATGCGGCGCCGGAAAGAGCCCGACGGGAGACGAAACCCGGCCGTTCCGCACCACACCCTCGAGTTCGTTGAAATCGCAGAAGAAGCGGGCCGCGAACAGATTGGCCGGACGCCGATAGATCTCCTCGGCGTCGCCTTGCTGAATGATCGTGCCGGCCCGCATGAGGACGATCCGGTCGGCGATCCGCATCGCCTCCTCCGGATCGTGCGTCACGACGATGGTCGTCGCCCCGGTTTCCCTCAGGATCGCGACGGTCTCGTCCCGGATGGCATCCCGCATGCGCCGGTCGAGATTCGAGAACGGCTCATCCATGAGCAGGACGCCGGGCCGCGGGGCGATCGAGCGCGCCAGCGCCACCCGCTGCTGCTCGCCGCCGGACAGGGTATGGGGGTACTCCCCGGCATAATGCTCGAGTCCGACGCGCGACAGGGCACGCCGGGCGGCGATCCCGGCCTCGGCGGCCGAGAGGTCCTTGAGACCGAACATGATGTTCTGCAGGATCGTCATGTGCGGGAACAGGGCGTAATCCTGGAACATCAGCCCGATGCCCCTTCGCTCCGGCTCCACGAAAGCCCGCGGGCCGGTGACCTCGAGCCCGTCCATGAGCACGCGGCCGGAGGTCGGCGCCTCGACCCCCGCGGCGATCCGCAGCAGGGTAGTCTTCCCGCAGCCGGAATGACCCAGCAGGCAGATGATCTCCCCCGGCTCGATGGTGAGCGAGACCCCGTCGAGGGCGCGCTGCGTATCGTAGGCCTGGACGATGGTCTCGAAGGTAAGCTGGGCCGGGATCGACGCACCCGCCGTGCCCCGCTGCCCCCATCGGGGCAGGCGGAATCGGTCGCGGGCCGACGCAGCGGGCCTTTCGGTCATTCCTGATCCGCCTCGGTCTGGTGCATGTCCAGGGGTTGGAGGGGATCGTCCTCGAGCGGATCCTCGTCCTCGCGCAGGGCCTCCGCGTCGGAAGGCGTCGGCACCGAGAGGTCGGAGGGAACGCGTCCTTCGATGAAGCCCGCACCCTTGAGCTCCTCGAGACCCGGCAGATCCTCGATGGCGTCGAGCCCGAAATGCTCCAGGAAGCCGGGCGTCGTGCCATAGGTCACGGGGCGGCCGGGCGCCTTCCTGCGCCCCCTCAGCCGGATCCAACCCGTCTCCAACAAGGTATCGACCGTCCCTTTGGACGTGGCGACGCCGCGGATCTCCTCGATCTCCGCGCGGGTCACCGGCTGGTGATAGGCGATGATCGCGAGGGTTTCCATGGCGGCGCGCGAGAGCCGGCGCTGATCGACCACGTCGCGGGCGAGCACGAAGGACAGGTCGCTCGCGGTCCGGAAGGTCCATTTGCCGGCCACCCGGACGAGGTTGACGCCCCGCAGCGCGTAGAACTCGGTCAGGTCCTGGAGGATCCTCTCCACGTCGGCGCCCTCCGGCAGCCGGCCTCTCAGCTCCTCTGCGCTCAGGGGCGCGGGAGCGGCGAACAGAAGCGCCTCGGCGATCCGCATGGCCTCGCCGTGATCGGGGACGTGGCTGACCTCGGGAGCCTCGGTCTCGGGGGTGGGGCCGGTATCGTCCTGCATGTCGGGCAGCATCCTAAATTCCTGCCGGGGCCGCATCCGCCACCGGCTTGACCCAGACCGGAGCGAAGGCCTCATCCTGCCGGACCGTGAGCTTGCCCTCGCGCACCATCTCCAGGGTGGCGGACAGGGCCGAGGCCAGGACGGTCGGACGCATGGCAGGCTCGACCATGAATTCCACGAGATAGGTATCGAGGGTCACCCAGTCGCTCAGGTGACCCACCAGGCGCTCCAGGGCCTCGCGCGCATCGACCAGGGACCAGACGGTCCGCCTGTGCAGGGACACCCTGGCGTTGAGCTGGATCTGCCGCTGCCGGGCATAGGCCTTGAGAAGATCGTAGAGGCTCGCCTCGTAGCGGGAATTCCGGTTGACGATCACGGGCTCCGGCGCCCCGCGGGCGAAGACGTCGCGGCCGAGCCAGGCGCGTTCCCCCATCTTCTTGGCGGCCTCGCGGATCGCCTCCAGACGGCGCAGGCGCAGGGCGAGCGCCGTGGCGAGATCCTCGGCGCTGGGCTCCTCGCCCTTCGGCGGTTCGGGCAGCAGGAGGCGTGACTTGAGGTAGGCGAGCCACGCGGCCATCACCAGATAGTCCGCCGCCAGCTCGAGGCGCATGCGGCGCGCCTCCTCGATGAAGGCGATGTACTGCTCGGCCAGCGCCAGGATCGAGATGCGGTGAAGATCCACCTTCTGGCGCCGGGCCAGTTCCAGCAGCAGGTCGAGCGGTCCTTCGAACCCGTCCACGTCGACCAGCAGGGTGGGCTCGCTCTCGGCCCGCTCCGTGCGTTCGACATCCTCGAAGGGTAAAGGGTTTGCCATGGACCTTGCTCAACTCATGAGGTTCGAAGCTTCATAAGCTTTAGGCGATCATCGCAAGCGCGGAATCGAGCCTGGACCTGGCATCCACAGGATCCAGCGGCTCCGGATCATGGGTGATGCGAGCTAACGCAGCGTTAGCCCGACGGAGGGAATCTCCTTCGAGCGCGGGGGCGGCCTCGGCCACCCCGCTCATTTCGTCCATGCTGCCGTTGCAATGGAGGGCCATGTCGCAGCCCGCGGCAAAGGCCGCCTCCGTCCGGTCCCGGAACGAGCCCGAGAGAGCGCGCATGGACAGGTCATCGGTCATCACCAGCCCGTCATAGCCGATATGGCCCCGGATGATCTCCTCCATGACGATGCGGGATGTCGTGGCCGGGTGGTCCGGATCGAGCGCCGTGTACACCACGTGCGCGGTCATCGCGAGCGGCATGTCGGTGAGCATCCGGAAGGGAGCGAAATCGTGCCTCTCCAGCTCCTCGCGGGAGGCTTCGACCACCGGCAGGGCAAGGTGGCTGTCGGCGCCGGCCCGGCCGTGGCCGGGCATGTGCTTGACCACCGGCAGGACCCCTCCGGCCATGAGCCCCTCGGCGGCCGCGCGGCCCAGAATGGCGACCTGATCGGGCGTCCTGCCGTAGGCCCGGTCGCCGATGACGTCGTGCGCACCAGGCGACGGCACGTCCAGAACCGGCAGGCAATCCACCGTAACCCCCACGGACCGGAGGTCGTGGGCGATCAGGCGCGCCCCGAGCCGGGCGATCTCACGCTGGACCAGCGGGTCGTTGGCATGAAGGCGCCCGTAGGTGCTGCCGGACGGGTATTTCGGCCAGTGCGGCGGCCCCATGCGCTGGACCCGGCCGCCCTCCTGGTCGATCAGGATCGGAGCATCCGCGCGTCCGACCGCGTCCCTCAGGGAAGCGCAAAGCGCCCTCACCTGCTCCGGGCTCTCCACATTGCGGCGGAAGAGAATGAAGCCCCACGGCTCCGCCTCCTTGAAGAACGCGATCTCGTCGGGGGTGAGGTCATGGCCGGAGCATCCAGCAATAAAGGCGCGGGTTGTCATACCCGCGCCTTACGGCCCCTGCTCGGCAGGGTCAACATTTCTCAGCGGCCACGCTCGATCAGTTCTTCGCCACGAAGCATTGTCCACCCTGGCCCTGGAGCTTGGAGCAAAGGGAGGAGGCGTCCTCCTTCGACAGGGGCCCGACGCGGACCCGGTAGATCGTGCTTCCGTTCACCTCGGCCTTGCGGATGAGAGCGGGCTTGCCCTCCAGGTCGGAATACTTGCGCTGGTAGGACGCGAAGGCTGTCTGCGCGGCGGCTTCCGAGTTCGCCAAGCCGAGTTGGACGGAGAAGCCGCCCGTCGGCGTCGTCTCCGCCGCGGCCGGAGCAATGGGCTGAACCGAGGCGACCTGCTGGGGTGCCGGCGTGGCCGCAGGGGTGGCAGCCGCAGCGACCGGACGCGGCGTCGGCGTCGAGGCTGCGGGCGCCGCGGGCGTGCTGGCTGCCGGCCTGGGCTGGGCCGACGCGACCTGAACGGGAGCCGATGGCGCACGGGCTGTCGGAGTCGCCTGGGCCTGCGGCGGCAGGGTCATGGCGGCGGACGAGGTGGGTTGCGCTGACGGCTCGGACCCCGCCACCGTCCCGTCGGGACGAATCGTGACGGTCCGGACCTTCTTCGGCTCCCCGAGGTTCAGGCTCGCCGTCTGATGAGGCTTGACTACGCCGCCCGGGACGGTGCCCCCGGTCGCATCCGCGACCGCGCTTCCGTTCATGCGCACGGCCTGCTGCACGTCGACCGGCTGCTCCTCGCGGTTGACGACCTTGGTCGCCCCGCTTTGATTGGCACGCTCGTAGATCTGCTTGTTCTGGTTCGGAATCTCGACGCCGCCGGGATTCTGCGGCTGCACCTTCGTCGGCTCGCTGCTCGCCTTCACCAGGGGAGGTTCGCCACCTGTGATCGAGGGCGAGCCGGACGCCAGATAGGCGCCGCCGCCACCGAGCACCAGGGCGCCGACCACGGCCGCCATCGCGACCACGCCCTTGCGGGAGCGCCCTTTTTGGACCGGCGCGTAATCCGGAGCGCGGTCATAGTCCTGGTCGGCATACTGCCCGGCCTGATCGGCGTAGTAGTCCTGGGCATAGGCCTCGTTGCCGTATCCGTCCTGATCCTGGTGGGCGGGCCGATGGGCGTAGCCGGGCTCGGTGCTTTGGGAATACGAGCCCTGCTCGAAGGAAGGGCCTGCGAGCACTGTCTGAGGAGCCCGCGACGTCACCGGCCGCCCGGCTTGCGGCATGGTGTCGCGGACGGCAAAAAGATCGTCGGCGGAAGAACTCTGCGGCCGCTGGCGGGCGGACCCGTCATTGGCCAAAATGGCTTGAAAAGGGTCGTCTTGCCCTACGATTCGGGCCAATTCCGCGAGCGGATCGGTCCGCCCGGCGGGAACCGGCTGGGAATGCGGGGTGCCCGCCTGGGCGAGTTGCCGTTCGATCTCGGTGAGGTCGACGGCAAAACGGGGCTTCAGTGATTCGCTCATGCGCCGGATCTCCAGTTACGCGACAGGAGCACCTGCTGCTCCGCCGGCACGACGTAACGGAACCCGACGCGTATGCTTCGTAAGCGATTGATTCGCCTCAAGAAACACTATCGCATTTCATCGGGTGCCGTGACGCCCAGGATTGCGAGACCAGATGCGAGCACACCCTTCAGGGCATGCACGAGAGCGAGCCTCGCCTGTGTTGAATCTTTATCAGTTAGATTAACAAAGCGTAATTGCGGCAAGTCTTTGCCCTTATTCCATAAACTATGGAAGGCGCTCGCCAGGTCGTAGAGGTAGAACGCGACCCGGTGGGGCTCATGGGCTTCGGCCGCAGCCTCGATCGTCCGCGGGAACTGGGCGATGCGGTGGATGATGTCCATCTCCGCCTCGTCCCTCAGGACCGACAGATCGGCCTGCTCGAGGTAGGCCGCCGAGAAATCGGCTCCCGGAAAGGCTTCGGCCGCCTGCCGGAACACGGAGGCGCAGCGGGCATGGGCGTACTGGACGTAGAAGACGGGGTTGTCCTTCGACTGCTCGACCACCTTGGCGAGGTCGAAGTCCAGCGTGGCGTCGTTCTTGCGGAAGATCATCATGAAGCGGGTGGCGTCCCGGCCGACTTCGTCGACGACCTCGCGCAGGGTCACGAAGTCGCCGGAGCGCTTGGACATCTTCACCGGCTCGCCGCCGCGCAGCAGCTTCACGAGCTGGCAGAGCTTCACGTCGAGCGCGGCCCGGCCGTCTGACACGGCCTTCACGGCCGCCTGCATGCGCTTGACGTATCCGCCGTGGTCGGCGCCCCACACGTCGATCATCGAGGCGAAGCCGCGCTCGAACTTCGAGCGGTGATAGGCGATGTCGGAGGCGAAATAGGTATAGGAACCATCGGACTTGAGAAGCGGGCGGTCGACCTCGTCGCCGAAGGCGGTGGCGCGGAAGAGAAGCTGCTCCCGGTCCTCCCAATCCTCGTCCTTCTGGCCCTTGGGCGGTGGCAGACGGCCCATGTAGACGAGATCGCGGCCGCGAAGCTCCGTGATGAGCTCCTGGACCTGGTCGGAAGGCTTCCGCTGGAGGGACCGCTCCGAGAAGAACACGTCGTGATGGATGTTGAGCGCGGCCAAGTCGTCCCGGATCATGTCCATCATGGCGTCGATGGCGGTCCGGCGCACGAGCGGCAGCCACTCGGATTCCGGTTGGTCGAGCAGCGCTGTGCCGTGCTCCTTGGCCAGCCGCTCGCCCACCGGCTTCAGGTAGTCGCCCGGATACAGCCCCTCCGGGATGACGCCGATGTCGTGGCCCAGGGCCTCCTTGTAGCGGAGATAGGCCGAGCGGGCGAGAACATCGACCTGCGCGCCGGCGTCGTTGATGTAGTACTCGCGGGTGACCTTGTAGCCGGCGAAGTCCAGGAGACCCGCCAGGGCATCGCCGAAGACCGCGCCCCGGCAATGGCCCACATGCATCGGGCCGGTGGGATTGGCCGAGACGTACTCGACGTTGACCGGCGAGCCTGCCCCCTGCCCGCTCCGGCCGAAGCCGGCCGTGTCCACGAGTGCGGCCCGCAGAACCTCGTGCAGGACGGCCGGCGCGAGCCGGATGTTGATGAAGCCCGGCCCGGCGATCGCCACCTGGGTGACCCGTGGGTCGTCCTGGAGATCGGCGACGAGAAGCTCGGCCAGAGCACGCGGGTTCATGCGTGCTTCCTTGGCCAGCACCATGGCGGCGTTGGTGGCGAGATCGCCATGGGAGGGATCGCGCGGCGGCTCGACCACGACGCGGCTGATGTCCAGCCCCGATGGAATCTTCGCCTCGCCGGCCAACCGGCCGAGCGCATCCGCAACCCGCTTCTCAAACAGTCCGAAAATGTTCATGGTACTTCATCTCAATGGGCGACAGGCCCTGATCGCTGCCGACCAAACGCTTCATTAGCGCATCGTGCGGAAAAGTGGACCCGGTTTTCACTAGCGTGGCCCTTCGGGTCGCTTGCGCGGCCCGCCGGGTCCGCTCCGAACGATGCACCGCTTCAGGAAGTGAGCATCGGATCCGATCCCAAAAGTGGATCCACTTTTCACGTCCGATGCTCGAGCCCTCGACCCGGAGCGGCCGGGAGGCCGTTGCGAAGGATGCAGCCGCGCCTAACGCAAGTCCGGCGTTACGTCAAACAGGCGCCGGTGTTCGAGGATGGCATAGCGGTCCGTCATGCCGGCAATGTAGTCCGCCACGCGGCGGGACAGGCGGGCTTCGTCGTCCCGCGGCAGATCCGCCTGCCACTCCTCGGGCATCAGATCCGGATCGGCCTTGAAGCGCCTGAACAGGTCCCGCAGCACGTCGTCGGCCTGGGCGCGGACCCGCATGACGTCCGGGTGGCGGTACATGCGGGCGTAAAGGAACCGCTTGATCGAGGCGTCGGCCTCCTTCATGGCGTTCGAGAAGCACACCATGGTGTCGCCGGCGCGGCGGATATCCTGGGCATTCCGCGGAGCCAGGGCGGCGATCCGGCGGTCGCCCTCGGCCACCACGTCCTCGACGAAGCGGGTGATGACCCGGCGGGTCAGCTCGTGGATGCGCCGGGAGGGATCGAGGCCCGGGTAGCGCGCGTCGATCTCCGTCAGGAGTCCGTCGAGGAACGGCACCTCGCGCAGCTCCTCGATCCGGAACAGGCCGGCCCGCAACCCGTCGTCGATGTCGTGGGCGTCGTAGGCGATGTCGTCGGCGATCGCGGCCGCCTGAGCCTCGCCCCCGGCATGGGTGGCCAGTTCCAGATCCTGCTGCGCATTGTACTCCAGGATCGCCAGCGGGACCCCGCGGGCGGCATAGCGCAGGGTCGGGCGCCCCTCGGCGTCCAGGAGAGGGCCGTTGTGCTTGACCAGCCCCTCGAGGGTCTCCCATGTCAGGTTGAGCCCGTCATATTCCGCGTATCGACGCTCCAGACGGGTCACCACGCGCAGGGCCTGGGCATTGTGGTCGAAGCCGCCGAAGCCGGCCATGCATTCGTCGAGCGTGTCCTCGCCCGTATGGCCGAACGGGGTGTGGCCCAGGTCATGGGAGAGCGCCAGGGCCTCGGCGAGATCCTCGTCGAGCCCCAGGGAGCGGGCGAGCGCCCGGGCGATCTGGCTCACTTCGATGGTATGGGTCAGGCGGGTCCGGAAATGGTCGCCCTCGTGATAGACGAAGACCTGGGTCTTGTGCTTGAGCCGGCGGAAGGCCGAGGAGTGGATGATCCGGTCCCGGTCGCGCTGGAAGTCGCTGCGCGTGGGCGAAACCGCCTCGGGGTAGAGCCGTCCGCGGCTGCCCCAGGGATCACAGGCGTAAGAGGCTCGCCATCTCTCTCCAAAGGGCCGCACGGTCATCCCCGGGTTGAAGCCTTGTCAGGGCGCACTTACCTTGGTCATAACACCTTGTCCAAAGAATATGTCCCGCCCAGGACTGGAAGTGCCCATGACCGGTATCATTCTGACCGACCGCGCCGCCCGCCGCATCAACGAGATCATGGCTGCGGAGCCGGCAGGCTCCCATCTGAGAATCAGCGTCAACGGCGGCGGCTGTTCGGGATTTCAGTACGCCTTCGACGTGGACCGGACCCGGCAGGACGACGATCTCGTGATCGAGAAGGACGGCGCGACCGTTGTGGTCGACGAGGTCTCGATCCAGTACATGGACGGCTCGGTGATCGACTTCGTCGACGACCTGATCGGCCAGTCCTTCAAGATCGAAAACCCCCACGCGACCGCATCATGCGGCTGCGGCACCTCGTTCTCGTTGTAAAATCGTTACGTAACGTCCTATTGTCCCGGCGAATTCATTCCAGATTGGCCGGCGGTGGATTCGCCGGTTTGGGGGACAGGATGAGACTTTCTTATCGCGCAGGGACCTGCGCACTCGCCTTGATGGCCGGCTCGGCGGCTTTGCAGTTCGAGCCGGCCCTGCTTCGTGACCTTGTCGTGGATACGGCTGGCCCCCGCATCGCCGTGGGCGCCGTCAAGGTTCCTCTGTGGAGCGCGGCCTTCGCGCAATCCGCCGACAGCCTCATTCTGGACAATGTGAGCTTCACCTTCGGGTCCGCGACCTACGAGGCCAAGCGCATCGAGTTTTCCGGGATTTCCTCCTCGCGGGCCGATCTCGAGGCGCTGTTCTCCTCGACCTCGACCGAGCCGATGGAAAGCCGCCTGAAGCGCATCAGCGTGAAGCAGATCCTGATTCCGGAAGCGCGGGTGAAGCAGACCTTCGGCCAGGACGTCCAGACAACGACCTACCGGAACACCACGCTGACCGATGTGGTCCAGGGCCGGATCGGCTCCGCTCTCATCGAGGCGACGGGCGCCGAGACGAAGCGCGCCAAGGGAAGCCTCGTGGTCAGCAACGGCCGCGCGACCATGAGCGATCTCGATCTGCCGGCACTCGCGGGACTGTACGAGGCGAAAGCCGAGAGCACGTCGGCTCCCTTCGCGAAGATCTACGGCGCCTTCGCAATCGAGAATATCGACGTGACCGATGGCGAGGCGAATGTGAGCTTCAGGGTCGCGCGTATGAGCGGCCGGGACTTCATGGGGCGGCAGACCCGGGATTCCTGGAACGGGACCTTCGGCCTCTTCACCGAGATGGCCGAACGGCAGGAGCTTTCGCCCGCGGATCAGGCCCGCTTCTTCCCGGCTCTCGCGGACCTGCTCGACGCTTTCCAGATCGGCTCCATCGAGGCCTCCGGGGTCGAGGTGAACACGAAGACCAGGGGCGAGCCGGGCCAAGGCCGCATCGCTCGGATCGCCTATACGGGCGGCACGGAATCACAACCTGCCGACATGCGATGGGAAGGCTTCGAGTTCTCCGGCAAGGACAACCACGTCAAGCTCGACGGCCTGAGCCTGACGGGCTTCTCGTTCCGCCAGACCCTCGAGGGCCTGCGGTCGCTACAGGGCAAGTCCCTGGACGATCTCGATCCCGCCACGATGCGCAGTCTCGTCCCCACCCTCGGCACCCTGCGCCTGCAGGGCGTCTCCATCGACGGGAGCACCGACGACGACGGCAAGAAGGTCAAGGTTCAAGCCGGTCTGAAGGGGTTCGAGCTGACCGCCGACAAGCCCATGAACGCGATCCCGACCAACTTCAGGTTCGGCCTGCAGAACCTGACGATGGCGCTGCCGTCGAACAGCCAGGATGAGGGCGTGAAGGAACTCGTGGCGCTCGGCTACAAGACCATCGACGTCTCCTTCCTCGCGGCCGCCACCTGGAACGAGGCTGCGAGCGAGATCGCGCTCAGCGAGGTCTCGTTCCAGGGTCAGGACATGGGCAATCTCGGCCTGACGGGCCGCATCGGGAATGTCGGCCGGGATCTCTTCAACCCCGACACGGCGCTCGCCACGGTGGCGCTCGTCGGCGCCAGGGCGAAAGCCCTCGACCTCTCGGTCGAGAACAAGGGCCTGTTCGAGCGCTACATGGCCAAGACCGCCAAGGAGCAGAAGACGACGCCCGAATCCCTGCGCCGCACCTATGCGGCGGCGGCGGCCTTCGTGGTGCCCGCGATGATCGGCAGTTCCGAACAGGCCCAGACCCTGAGCCAGGCGATCGCCCGCTTCATCGCCAAGCCCGGCAAACTTTCGGTCAGTGCGACGCCCAAGGACCCATCGGGCCTCGGCGTCGCGGAAGCCATGGTGGTGCAGGACCCCAAGGCCATTCTCGAAAAGCTCAACGTCAGCGCGAAGGCGGAGTGACGGCAGCCCTTCCGCGTCAGCATCGCGACGAGCCCGGGCCGCTTCGCCCCATTTCCTCGCGGCCCCTATCGCCTCCCACCTCGCGATCCCGTCCGAAGTGATCCCCGCCGAAGTGATCCCCTCCGAAGTGATCCCCTCCGAAGTCTGGCCGGCCTCGTGCCGGCCACCCCGATCCGGTGAGGCGCCGCGCTCTTCCGATCGGGATCACCGGGACGAGCCCCGCTGATGACGTGGAGGGTGGGATGGGCCGGTGCGAACATCCTCCCACGTCATGGCCGGCCTTGTGCCGGCCATCCCGGCCCGTCAGGCTCTGCGCCTGAGAGGACCGGGGTCACCGCCACGGGGCCGGTGATGACCAGGGTGGGATGCCCTCGGGCCCGTCCGGACGAGGGCTCATCCGGACGTTCACGGCATCAGATCAGCGACGGCTGATCCTCTTCGGCGGCCTGCGCCTCAACGACCGCGATGGCCGTGATGTTGACGATGCCGCGGGCGGTCACGGACGGAGTCAGGATGTGAGCGGGCTTGGCCGGGCCGATGAGGATCGGGCCGACCGGGAGCGAGTCGGCCAGGACCTTGGTGAACTGGAACGCGATGTTGGCCGCGTCCAGGTTCGGCATGATGAGCACGTTCGCCTCGCCTTTCAGGCGCGAGTTGGGATTCACGCGCTCACGGATCATCTGGGACAGGGCCGAGTCGGCCTGCATCTCGCCGTCGACCTCGAGGTCGGGTGCGCGCTCGGTGATGCACGCCAGGGCTTCCCGCATCTTGAGCGCCGAGCGGCTGTCGGCTGCGCCGAAATCCGAGTGCGACAGGAGCGCGATCTTGGGCTCTATGCCGAAGCGGCGCACATGGCTCGCGCAGGCGATCGTCATGTCGGCGATCTGCTCCGCGGTCGGATCGATCTGCACGTGGGTGTCGGCCAGGAAATAGGCACCCTTCGACGTGATGACGAGCGACAGGGCCGCCATCTCGTGGACCCCGGGAGCGAGCCCGATGATGTCCTTGATGTGCTTGACGCGGGACTGGAACCGGCCTTCGAGCCCGCAGATCAGCGCGTCCGCGTCCCCGCGTCTCACGGCGAGGGCCCCGATGACGGTGTTGTTGGTGCGCACCAGGGTCCGGGCCGCGTCGGGCGTGATGCCCTTGCGGCCGGCCGCTTCCACGTAGGTGGCCACGTAATCGCGGTAGCGCGGATCATCCTCCGGATTGACCAGCTCGAAGTGACGTCCGATCTCCATGGAGAGGCCGAAGCGCTTCATGCGGGCTTCGACGACGTTGGGGCGCCCGATCAGGATCGGCTTGGCGATCCCCTCCTCGACGATGACCTGCACGGCGCGCAGAACGCGCTCGTCCTCGCCCTCGGCATAGATGACACGCTTCGGACCGGCCTTCGCCTGCGAGAACAGCGGCTTCATGATGAAGCCGGAACGGAACACGAAGCGGCCGAGGGATTCCGCATAGGCGTCGAGATCCGCGAGCGGACGGGTCGCGACCCCGGACTCCATCGCGGCCTTCGCGACGGCCGGCGCGATGCGCAGGATGAGGCGCGGATCGAACGGGCTCGGGATCAGGGACTTGCGCCCGAAAGGATGCGCCTCGCCGCCATAGGCGCGGGCCACCACTTCGGACGGGGCTTCGCGGGCGAGGCCTGCAATGGCCTTCACGGCCGCGGCCTTCATCTCCTCGTTGATGGTCGTCGCGCCCACGTCGAGCGCGCCGCGGAAGATGTAGGGGAAGCACAGGACGTTGTTGACCTGGTTCGGATAGTCCGAGCGCCCGGTGCAGATCATCGCGTCGGGCCGCGCGGCCTCGGCCTCCTCCGGCATGATCTCCGGATAGGGGTTGGCGAGCGCCATGATCAGCGGGCGCGGGGCCATCTGGGCAAGCAGTTCGGGCTTGAGGACGCCGCCGGCCGAAAGGCCCAGGAACACGTCCGCGTTGGGGATCACGTCGGCGAGCGTGCGCGCATCCGTGACTTGAGCGTAAGCGGACTTCCAGCGGTCCATGAGTTCGTTGCGACCCTCATGGACGACGCCCTTGATGTCGGTGACCCAGATGTTCTCGCGCCTGGCGCCGAGCGAGACCAGGAGGTTGAGGCAGGCGAGCGCCGCCGCGCCGGCGCCGGACGTGACGATCTTCACGTCCTCGATCCGCTTGCCGGCGAGCTCCAGGGCGTTCGTCACCGCCGCGCCCACGATGATCGCGGTGCCGTGCTGGTCGTCGTGAAAGACCGGGATGCCCATGCGGGCCTTGAGCCGCTCCTCGAGCTCGAAGCATTCCGGCGCCTTGATGTCCTCGAGGTTGATGCCCCCGAATGTCGGCTCGAGGGCTGCGATCACCTCGACGAGCTTGTCCACGTTCTTCTCGGCGAGCTCGATGTCGAACACGTCGATGCCGGAGAACTTCTTGAACAGGACCGCCTTGCCTTCCATGACGGGCTTCGACGCGAGCGGGCCGATGTCGCCGAGGCCCAGGACGGCCGTGCCGTTCGAGATCACCGCGACCAGGTTCTGGCGCGAGGTGAGATTGGCAGCCTCGGCCGGATCGGCGGCGATCGCCTCGCAGGGGGCGGCCACGCCGGGGGAATAGGCCAGCGCCAGGTCGCGCTGGTTGCCGAGGGGCTTGGTCGGCTGGATCTCGAGCTTTCCGGGACGCGGATGCTGATGGTAGAACATCGCTCCCGATTTCAGATCCTGCGAGATGTTGTCTCCCATCCCCGACGCTCCTTGCACTGCCCGAACGAACCTGGAGGCCCTTGTGCGCGCCCTTCACCCTGCCGTCAATGTTCTTGTCTCAGCCTGCGTGGTCGCACGATGAAGCTCCGGCACCGCCTGAAGAACTGGCGCAACCCGCACAATCAGACCCGCGTCCACCTGGCCCGCATGGCGGAACGCCATGGCTACGAGATCGGCGAATTCACCTACGGTAAGCCCAAGGTGCGGTTTCCGGAATCGGGCCGCAAGCTGACCATCGGGCGCTACGGCTCCATCGCCGACAAGGTGGAGATCCTGCTCGGTGGCAACCACCGCACGGATTGGGGGACGACCTATCCCTTCTCGGCCTTCCGGGACCTCTGGCCGGCCGCGCCGAGGAGCGAGGATTATCACACCTCACGCGGCGACGTGACCATCGGGCACGACGTGTGGCTCGGCTCCGGCGCCATCATCATGTCAGGGGTGACCGTGGGGCATGGCGCCGTGGTGGCGGCCCATGCCGTCGTGACCAGGGACGTGCCGCCCTACGCGATCGTCGGCGGCAATCCGGCCAAGGTGATCCGTTACCGCTTCGACGAGGAGGCCATCGCGGCGCTTCTCGACGCGCGCTGGTGGGACCTGCCCCGGGACAAGATCGCGACCCTCATCCCGCTCCTGCAGAGCGACCGCATCCGCGAGCTGATCGCGGCCGTGAAGGTGCTGCGGACGCAATGCGCGTAGGCTCGTCATCACCGGGCTCGTCCCAGTGATCCCGATTGTTCGAGGCGCGGCGCCTCTCGGATCGGGATGGCCGGCACAAGGCCGGCCATGACGTGGGAGGATGTTCGCACCGGCCCATCCCACCCTCCACGTCATCACCGGGCTTGTCCCGGTGATCCCGATGACGAAGAGCGCCGCGTCTGACCGGATCGGGATGGCCGGCACAGGGCCGGCCGTAACGCGAGGAGCGACCGGATCGCGGATCAGAACGCCTTTCTGCCCCGCATCGCCGCCCAGGCGCCTGCGGCGGAGCCGGCATAGCGCTCGATCAGCTTGCGCCGGAAGGTCAGGCTGGCGGCGACGGCTTTCAGCCCGTTGACCGCCGCCATGCCGGGTGCCGGGTTCGGCAGGCCGTATTTCCGGCTCACATAGGCCCGCGACCAGGCCTGGTGCCAGCGGGAGGTGAAGATGCGGCCCGGCTTGTCGCCGCTCGACCGGCCGCGTCCATGCCGCACGACGGCCTGCGGGACGTAGATCAGCGCCGAGCCGGAATCCGCCACCCGGCGGCAGAGGTCGTCGTCCTCGTAGAACAGAAAGATGTTCTCGTCGAAGCCGCCGAGCTTGAGGAAGACGTCGCGGCGGATGAGGAAGCAGGCGCCCGAGAAGAACGGCGCACAGGCCTCGCCTTCGGGCAGGACGAGCCGGCCGCCGGGATTGGTCAGCGAGGTCGCGAGCAGCGAGCGCGGCTGGTAGAACACCCGCCCGCTGGGCTCCACGATCCGCGGGGCGAAGAACGCCGCGTCCGTATAGCGCCGGGCCGCGTCGACGAGGGCCGCGACCGCGCCCCGGTCGACGACGCAGTCCGGATTGACGATGAGCGCGAATTCCGTCCCGACCGCCCGCACGCCGATGTTGTTGGCGCGGCCGTAGCCCAGGTTGCGGGCATTGCGGACGACGCGCGCGCCCTGCCCTTCGGCGATGGCCACCGTGTCGTCCGTCGAGGCGTTGTCGACCACGAGCGCCGGGACGCCGTCCGCCGCCAGCGCACCGAGACACTCCGGCAGCGCATGGGCGCTGTCGAAGGTCACGACGACGGCGGTGACGTCACGAGCGCTCATTTCTCCTGCAGGTTCAGCCGGATGTGCAGCTCCCGCAGCTGCTTCGGCGTCGCCTCGGAGGGCGCCCCGAGCAGGAGGTCTTCCGCCTTCTGGTTCATCGGGAACAGCGTGATCTCTCGCAGGTTGTGCGCGCCGCAGAGCAGCATCACGATGCGGTCGACTCCGGCCGCCATGCCGCCGTGGGGCGGGGCGCCGTACTGGAACGCCCGGTACATGCCGCCGAACCGCTCCATGACCTCCTTCTCGCCGTAGCCGGCGATTTCGAAGGCCTTCACCATCCGGTCGGGACGGTGGTTGCGGATCGACCCCGAGGCCATCTCGTAGCCGTTGCAGACCATATCGTACTGGAAGGCCGTGATCTTGAGGATCGTGTCCTTGTCCGCCGGGTCGAGGGCCATGAAGGCGTCATGATCGACATTGGCCATGGAGAACGGGTTGTGCGAGAAGTCGATCTTCTTCTCGTCCTCGTTCCACTCGTATTGCGGGAAATCGACGATCCAGCAGAACTCGAACCGGTCCTTGTCGATGAGGCCGAGCTCGTCGCCGATGCGGGTGCGCGCCTTGCCGGCGAGCGAAGCCGCCTTGTCCTCGGCCCCGGCCGAGAAGAACACCGCGTCGCCCGCCCCGATGCCGGCCTTCTCGCGAATGACCGCCTGAGCGGCCTCCGGGATGAACTTGACGATGGGGCCCTTGGCCTGGATCTGGCCGCCCTCCTCCTCGAACACGATATAGCCGAGGCCGGGCGCGCCTTCCGTGCGGGCCCAATCGTTGAGCTTGTCGAAGAAGGAGCGCGGCTGCGCGGCTGCGCCCGGCGCCGGGATGGCGCGCACGACGCCGCCGGATTTGATCACGTTCTTGAACGCGTTGAAGGTCACGTCCTCGCGGGTGAACACCTCCGACACGTCCGCGATGATCAGCGGGTTGCGCAGGTCGGGCTTGTCGTTGCCGTATTTCAGCATGGATTCGAAATACGGGATGCGCGGGAAGACGTCGGTGACCGGCTTGCCCTCCGCGAATTCCTTGAAGGTGTCGCGGATCACCGGCTCCATGGTCTGGAAGATGTCTTCTTGCGTGACGAAGCTCATCTCCACGTCGAGCTGGTAGAACTCGCCCGGCAGGCGGTCGGCGCGCGGGTCCTCGTCGCGGAAGCAGGGCGCGATCTGGAAGTACCGGTCGAAGCCGGAGATCATGATCAGCTGCTTGAACTGCTGCGGCGCCTGCGGCAGGGCGTAGAACTTGCCGGGATGGATGCGCGACGGCACCAGGAAGTCACGCGCGCCCTCCGGCGAGGAGGCCGTCAGGATCGGCGTGGTGAACTCGAAGAAGCCGCTCTGCTGCATGCGCGAGCGCAGGCTGTTGATGATCGCGCCGCGCTTCATGATGTTGGCGTGCAGCTTCTCGCGACGCAGATCCAGATACCGGTAGGTGAGACGGGTCTCCTCCGGATAATCCTGATCGCCGAAAACCGGCATCGGCAGCTCGGCCGCAGGCCCCAGCACCTCCATGTCGGTGATGTAGACCTCGACTGTGCCCGTGGGCAGCTCCGCGTTCTCGGTGCCGGCCGGCCGCTTGCGCACCTTGCCGTCGACCCGGATCACCCACTCCGACCGCGCGGCTTCCGCCTGCTTGAACGCCGGAGAATCCGGATCGATCACGCATTGCGTCATGCCGTAATGGTCGCGCAGGTCGATGAAAAGCACGCCGCCATGGTCACGGATGCGGTGACACCAGCCGGAGAGCCGGGCGACCTGGCCGACATCGGATTCGCGGAGCGCGCCACAGGTGTGGGAACGGTAACGGTGCATGGAGGCGGACATGGAAAAGCCTGCTGGTTCGGTTTGAAGCGCAACATCCATGGGAGCCCGGGGAAGTCAAGGCGGAAGGATGAAATGTGACCGGCGGGCGCCCTCACGGGGGGTGAGAAGCCGGGCCGCCCGACGATCCGCGACACCCCTGCGCCCCCACCGTCCCTGGTCGTCACGGGCCTGTGCCGGTCATCCCACCGCTGCGGGGCGCTGCGCCGTCCCGATCGAGGTGGCGGGTCCCGACACCCTGTCACGTCATCACCGGGCTTGTCCCGGTGATCCCGCTTGCGAAGCGCGCCTCTCTCCGCCGCATCGGGATGGCCGGCGAGAGGCGGGTGATGACTGGCCGGCCATGACGAGCAGGGTTCCAGGGCGGGACGGCCTCAGACCTGCGCCGGTGTCGGGATGAACACGCTCACGCCCTGCTTCCCGATCCCTGCCGTCGATCAGTGGATCGTCAGGCCGATAACCGGACTCGCGAGATTCGTCAGGCTGACGATCAGCATGAAGGTCGTGAGGGTCACACTGAGATAGAGGGAGGCGATGAAAAGGGCCTGCATGGCGTCACCTGTCGAGGAGATGACGGGAATTCTGTCCTGCTCGGCGATTCCTCACAATGATCCCCCCGGGAGTACCCCCTTCTCGTGTGCGCCGGAACACATCGTGCCCCGGGAGGACTTCTCGTCTGCGACAAGGCAACGGCGGCCTTTTACGATTGTCCGGTTCAGGCCTCGCGCCCATGAGCCGGGCCATCAACCTTCGCAGCGCCGCGAGGCTTGGCCCTAACACAGGTTAAGGCATCCACCCGAGCACCTCTCTAGAAGGGTTCTAAGCGAGGGTGCAATGAAGCGGTCGCCTGAGAATCTCGTCGAGTATTTTTTTCAGTTCGTCCTGGTCGCGAGCGCCGTCCTTTCCGCCATTCTCCTGCTTGCAGCCCTCGCACGCCTGATGGACGCTGGCGCCATGGCCTTGTCGCAGCAGCCCTAGAGCATCGGACGGAAAAGTGGCCCCGGTTTTCGCTGGCGCGGCCCGCTGGGTCCGTCCTGACCGATGCTCTCATTCAAGAAGAAAGCATCGGATGGATCCCAAACGTGCAAGTCCACTTTTGGGTTCGATGCTTTAGAGTACCCCTCGGACACCCACGGCTCCCTGCGGACATGGACGTGGATTTCCGCGGGATTTTCCCTCTCCGGACGCCCGGAATCCTTGAAGAACAAAGGGTGAATTCCCATATTCTCCCTATGGTTAACACCCTTGCCACATCCCTGCTGAGACCGGCCCGGAACGCTCCCGTCGAGGAGCGGATCGAGGGCAATTGGCACGTCTATCCGTTCGAAGGCGCGCTGGAGCTCGACTATGTCGATCAGGCCGGCAACGCGAGCCGGCGCTGGGTGCTGGCGCGCGAGCTGAAGGTGGGTCCAGGCAAGATGCTGCTCGGCGGCATCGACATCCTGTCCGAGGACGGCTATCGCGGCTTCAGGGTCGACCGGATCCAGCGTCTGGAGGATGCGGAAACCGGCCTCGTGGTCGAGCACAACATCCTCGACTGGCTCATGAAGCGCGCCGAGCGCCAGGCCAAGGCGCGCAGGAAGCACCTCGCTCGCGTCCAGCCCGGCGCGTAACCGGCGCCGCGCGATCCTGCTCCTCACGGATTGCGGAGGGCGATCCGGTTTCGCGCACGACCTTGTGCCGCCCGGCCATTTCTGCAACATAGTCTCGTTATCATGTTGCGCGGGGAATCGTGGTGGCACATCGGCCCCTGTTCCGGCCACAGGCCGTGACTGCAGCCATGGGCGAGCATTCGTCCGTGTCGCTTCCAGCCGCGCCCCTCTCGTGGCATCTCCTCGGCGGCTTTCTCATCGCCTGCGCGGCCATCGTCGTTCTGTTCCTTGCCACGGCCGAGTATGCCCGCAAGGAAACGGCCCCCGGGGCAATCGTGGTGGCGGGCGGCACGGTGCGCATGGTCCCATGGCGCAACGGGATCCTCACCACCGTGACGGTGCAGGACGGTGACCGGGTCACGGCGGGCCAGCCGCTTTTCACGATCGCGTCCCGTCAGGGGCTCGAGGCCGGCGGGACCCTCGACGATGCCATCCTCGCCTCGCTCGAAACGCAGGTCGAGGTGCTGAAGGAGCAGATCCGAGCCGACCCCGCCCGCACGGACAACGAGATCCGGCGCCTTGATGCGGCCATCGGGGCCGTGGCGGCCGAGCGGGAGGCCCTCGTGGTCCAGCGGCGTCTCATGGCCGAGCGCATCCAGGTCACCGAGGACCGGCGCGATGCCGTCGCCCGCCTGTCGGAACAGGGACACGCCACCCGGGCGGCCCTGCAGGAGCAGGACGACGCCCTGCTCTCCCGCCGCCAGTCCCTGGCCGAGATCGACCGGGAGCTGGCCGAAGCCGACAAGGACCTCGGCCGGACCGAGCTCGAGCGCGAGCAGTTGCCGGTTCGCCAGGTCGAGCGGCTGGCGCAGCTGCGCCTCAACCTCGCCGATCGGGAACGGCAGAGGGCGGAGGCGGAGGCGCTGGCCCAGCGGGCGCAGGTGTTCACGGCCCCGATCACCGGGCGCGTCACCGCCCTCCAGGCTGCGCCCGGACAGACCGTCGATTCCGGCAAGCCCCTCCTCACCCTCGTGCCGGACAACGCGGACCGGCACGCCGAACTCTTCGTTCCGAGCCGCTCCATCGGCTTCGTGACGGTGGGCCAGCGGGTGCGGCTGATGGTCGATGCCTTTCCCTATCAGCGCTTCGGAACGATCGGCGGCAGCGTCGCGACCGTGTCGCAGGCCGTGCGCCTCGACCGGCAGGTCATCGACGCCTTCGGGCGGCAGGTCGCCCTTCAGCCGGACATGACCCTCAAGGCCGATATCGTTCTGGAAGGCCGCTCCCTTGTCGCATGGCTGTTCGAGCCGCTCATCAGCGCCCGGGGGCGGATGTGAGGGTTTTCGCCCAGCTCGACTATTTCGGGGCGCCGCGCCTGCCGGCGATCATCCAGTCCGAAGCGTCCGAATGCGGTCTCGCGTGCCTGGCCATGATCGCGACCTATCACGGCCGCGAGATCGACCTCGCAGCGCTGCGCCGCCTGTTCTCGATCTCGCTCAAGGGCGTGACCCTCAAGGACGTGCTCGTCATGGGCGAGCGCCTGGGCATGACGGGCCGGGGCCTGCGCCTCGAGCCCGATCAGCTGGGCCGCATCAGGCTGCCCTGCATCCTGCATTGGGACATGAACCACTTCGTGGTGCTCAAACGGGTGGGCGCCCGGACGGTGACGGTGCACGACCCCGCCAGTGGCATTCGGACCCTGAGCCACGACGAACTCGGCCGTCACTTCACCGGCATTGCCCTGGAACTGACCCCGACCGCTTCCTTCGAGCGCCGCAAGGAGACCTCGCGCCTGAACCTCTCCTCCCTGTGGGGACGGATGCACGGGATCAAGCGCGCGCTCGTCCAGGCGCTCGTTCTGTCGGGGCTGCTGCAGGCGACGGTGCTCGCCGCGCCCTTCTACATGCAAATCGCCGTCGACGAGGCGGTAGTGAAGGGCGACCATGGCCTCCTCACCGCCCTGGCGCTCGGCTTCGGGCTTCTCACGCTGATCCATGTCGGGACGGATTGGCTCCGTGCGCACGTGCTTCTCTTCCTGAGCGGCGCACTCAACTTCCAGATGGGCGCCACCCTGTTCCATCATCTCGTACGCCTGCCCCTCGGCTGGTTCGAGAAACGGCATATCGGCGATCTCGTGTCGCGGTTCCGGTCGGCGGAGCCGATCCAGCGGCTGATCTCGGAAGGGCTGATCGCCGCCTTCGTCGACGGCGTGATGGCGACGCTCACCCTGGTGATGATCCTGATCTACAGCCCGAGGTTGTCATGCATCGTGCTGGCGGGGCTCGCCCTCTACGGCCTTGTCCGCCTCGCCCTCTACCGGAGCCTGCGTCAGCGGCAGGAGGACGCGATCGAGGCCTCGGCCCGGGAGCAGTCCACGTTCATCGAGACGGCGCGGGCGATCCAGAGCATCAAGATCTTCGGACGTGAGGCCGATCGGGAAGCCCTGTGGCAGAACCGCCATGCGGAGGCCCTCGGCCGCGGGATTCGTCACGGCCGCTTCACCATCGGCTTCAAGACGGCGAACGACCTCATTGCCGGCATCGAGAACGTCCTCGTGGTCTATCTCGGCGCAAGGGGCGTCCTGGCGAACGACATGACCATCGGCATGCTCTATGCCTTCATGGCCTACAAGGAGCAGTTCCTCGGCAAGGCCACCAACCTCATCGAGACCGGCATGCAGTACCGCATGCTCGATCTCCATCTCGACCGGCTGTCCGACATCGCCCTCGCCGAACGGGAGCACGACCGCGACAGGGGCAGCCTCGTGACGCGACAGGTCGCCGGCGCCGTCGCGATCGAGGACGTCGGCTTCCGTTACGCCGACACCGAGCCGGAGGTCCTGTCGGGCGCAACCCTGACGGTGGAGCCCGGCGAGTTCGTCGCCATCACGGGGCCGTCGGGCGGCGGCAAGACGACACTGCTCAAGATCATGCTCGGGCTGTTCAGGCCGACGCAGGGGCGCGTGCTGATCGACGGCACGCCCCTCGAGGATTTCGGTGTCCGGTGCTTCCGGTCGCAGGTCGGCGTGGTGATGCAGGACGACCAGCTCCTGTCCGGCAGCATCGCCGAGAACATTGCGTTCTTCGACGCGCGGATCGATCTCGAGCGGATGCGTGAATGCGCGACGCTCGCAGGGATCGACCAGGACATCATGGCGATGCCCATGAACTACGACACGCTCGTCGGCGACATGGGCACCGTCCTGTCGGGCGGCCAGCGCCAGCGCGTCCTGCTGGCCCGGGCGCTGTATCGCGGCCCCCGCATTCTCTTCATGGATGAAGGCACCTCGCATCTCGACCTCGACAAGGAGCGGGAGGTCAACCGGGCACTGGCCGGTCTCGCGATCACCCGCATCGTCATCGCGCATCGGCCGGAGACGATCCGCGCGGCGGACCGGATCGTGGTTCTGCGGGAGGGCCGGGTCTCGCCGCCGATGGACGGCGATGCCCTCGCCTTTGCCGAAGCGGCCCGGCAGTCCGTGGGCGGCGTGGCCGGATTCGGCCGGGCCTGACGGAGCGCGGCGGCATCCAAACGTAGTAACGTTTAGTAAACGGAGTAACGTGCCGCCAAGGCCTTCGCCTGGGGGCGGTTTTACCTTATCCTCGGACAATAGGACGATCGGTCCACGGCGGACTCGCGGGCTCTGGCCCGATGGGTTATGTACGCTTCATGGATCTGATCACCTCCACCGACGCCCTGGCGGCCGTCTGCAACCGCCTCAGCCAGCATCCGTTCGTGACCGTCGATACGGAGTTCCTGCGCGAGACCACCTATTATCCCAAGCTCTGCCTAATCCAGATGGCGAGCCCCGAGCCTGCGGAAGCGTATCTCATCGACCCGCTGGCCGAGGGCATCAGCCTGGAGCCCTTCATGGCCCTGATGGCCGACCGCAACGTGGTGAAGGTGTTCCACTCGGCCCGTCAGGATCTCGAGATCGTCTGGAACCTCGGCGGCATCGTGCCCGAACCCCTCTTCGACACCCAGGTCGCCGCCATGGTGTGCGGCTACGGGGACTCGGTCTCCTACGAACAGCTCACCAACGATCTCGCTAAGGCCAAGATCGACAAGTCCTCCCGCTTCACCGACTGGTCGCGCCGTCCCCTCACGGACGCGCAGCTCACCTACGCTCTGTCCGACGTCACCCATCTGGTGAAGGTCTACGAGGCGCTGCTGGACCAGCTGAAGAAGAACGGCCGCCTCGAATGGCTGGCCGAGGAGATGGCGATCCTCACCTCGCCGGAGACCTATCAGGCCGATCCGGCCAATGCCTGGCGGCGCCTCGCCGGGCGGCTCCGCAAGCCGCGCGAGATCGCCGTGCTCATGGAAGTCTCGGCCTGGCGCGAGCGCGAGGCCCAGGCGCGGGACGTGCCCCGCGGGCGCATCCTCAAGGACGACGCGGTGATCGACATCGCCACCTCGGCCCCCCGCAGCTTGGAAGCCCTGGGGCGTCTGCGCACCATCCCCAACGGCTTCGAGCGCTCCCGGACCGGCGGCGAGATCCTCGAAGCGGTCGAGCGGGCGCTGGCCCGGGATCCCGCGACGATCCCCATGCCCGAGCGCAGCCGGGGCCGTTCCAATACCGGGTCGGTGGTCGACCTGCTGAAGGTCCTGCTCAAGGCCGTGGCCGAGCAGGAGGGCGTCGCGCCCAAGATCATCGCCACGGTCGAGGAGCTGGAAGCCATCGCCGACAGCGACACCGCCGACGTCCCCAGCCTGCACGGCTGGCGTCGCAGGCTGTTCGGCGACAAGGCCATCGCCCTGAAGAACGGAGAGCTCGGGCTGGTGCTGGAGCGCGGGCGGGTGAAGTTGCAGGCACTGGCGGCCTCCCCGCTGAAGTGACATGGGCAACGAAAGATGATATTGAATATTATCACACTCGGCCGAATGATCTTCGCTCAAGCGCCATGCCCAATGCGAGTTCCTCAATTCTCCTCCTCGTCGGCCTTCTAGCCTTCGGTAAAACAGGCATTCCTCAACAAATAGCGGCTAGCGAGCTTCAGGCTTGGGAGAAGCGCCAGATACGGCTTGCTTCAGAAGCTATCGCCCTGTTTCAAGCGATCCGTGAGAAGCGCGAAAAGGATAAAGAAAACAAGCCAGCCCCGTGCGAGTTGGGTGCTGAGTGGCTCAAGTATGCCGTTCCTCATGGAATCGCAGAGACGTATTTCGGCCTGACTGTTGCTGCGGACCTCTCACCCTCTTTTACTCCGGGTGAACCGGCAGACATTCTTGATCCCAGCGGCGCGATGCGAGAAGCCTTCTGCACGGAGAAAGAAGCCAAAGAGAAGCTGCAGCCTAGCCTCGACAAGCTCAAGAAAGGTGAGCTGAAGGACGAGAAGCTGCCTGGCATAATATCGAGAGGCTTTCGAACGTATCGTCTTGAATACTCGGCCCCGATTTTCGACAGGCAATACAATCGGGCCGTTGTCATTGCGAGCGGGCGCACGAGCCTCTGGTGGCTCAAGCCGGACGGCAAGGTCTATAACGACTTTGATGAGGGGATCTGGGCTTCGATTTACATCAAGAGAAAGGGGCGCTGGCACCTTCTCAAAAATGAGTCCGTTGCGGGAGCAAGCGGGGGAGTCCCACCTCAATAAGCACGCCTCAAGAAAGCATGGCCGGGACGAGCCCGACCATGATACGAAGCTGAGGCCGAATGCATCGTGCGGACCCGAGGGCCACCCCAGTGACTCGGAGGAGAGCGCGGGCCGGTGAGGCTGCGGACAATTGCCCAGGCCTGATGGGTCAGATCAGTCCCTTCAACCGGAGAAGCCCCAGCGTCGCCACCGTCGCCGCATCCTTGATGGTGCCGCCGGCGATCATCGCCAGCACCTCGTCGAGCGGAAACGCCCGGCACATCATGTCCTGCTCCGTGTGCTCGCGGCGGGTCTCACCCTGCCTGAGACCCTGCGCGAGGTAGATGTGGAAGCCCTGGTTCGAGTAGCCGTAGCATTCGAACAGATGCCCGACCTGCCGCATGGTCTGGGCCGTCAGGCCCGTCTCCTCCCGCAATTCGGCGCGGGCCAGTTCGAGCGGATCGGTCCCAGGAGCATCCTCCCAGGAGCCCTGAGGCAATTCCCAGTAGCGGGCTTGAACGGGATAGCGGTACTGCTCCACAAGGTACACTAGTCCGTTCTCGATAGGCGCGATAACCGCGAAGTCGGTCTTTTCGACGACCCCATAGATGCCGGGCGAGCCATCCTGTCGGACGATGGCGTCCTCCCGCACGCGCATCCAGCGGTTCTCGTAGACGATGCGCGTCGCAACGGTTCTGATGTCCGGCGCCATGGCTCCCCCCACATGACAATGGCCGGGATGATCCCGGCCATTGCTTATACACCAGACGCCACGGCGCTGGATGGGTCACCGCCCGAAAATGCCCTTGAAGACCTGCGCCAACTTGTTGTGCTTCTTCTTGCGGTCGACGTCGGCCTGGCTCTTCACCCAGGCGATCTGGACCACGCGGCGCTCGCCGGCGAAGGGCAGATGGCCGTGCCAGGAATTGTCGGCGCGCAGGAAGGCGAACATGGTGCCCATGACGGGCGGCACTTCCAGCTTGTAGCGGTCGTAGTTCTTCTCGTCGTAGAGGACGCGCAGGCGGCCGCCCTCGTCCTGCTGCCACTCGTCATTCATGTAGATCAGCATGGTCATGACCTTGGACGGGCCGTCCGTGTGGATGGCGCCGTATTTCGGCTGCGACTTCTTCATGATGGTGGTCAGGCGCGGATAGGGGTGCAGATCGATGCCGAACTTCTTCGACAGCTCCTCGGTCAGCTCCGGACCCTCGAGCTCGTCGATGAGCTGCTTGAAGCGCCCCTGGAGCTTGACCTCGTCCACGGTCAGGTAGCCGGGCTTGTCGATGGCGGGAAAGTCCCGCCGCAGCTCGTCGATCTTATCCTGCTTCAGGACGCCGGATGCGAGAAGATAATCGTAAGGCTCGTTCGAGCGGTCGGCGTTGCGGACAGCTGTCAGGTCGACCAGTTCCATGGTCATTTCCCCTTGGTGCGTGTTCTCTTGCGGGTTGGACAGTAGCGCAGCGAATGGCACTGTAAACCCATCTTGGCGATGGGATACAGCGACGCACGCGCCCGCGCGCCCGTTTCACATGATTTCGATGACCGGATCCATGTTGAGAAGCTTGCCCAGCCCCCGCAGGCGGCCCGACAGGCGCTCGTTGGCGAGCGGCTCCAGATGGGCCGGCAGACGCAGCACGATCTGGCTGCCCCGGGCCGTGAGGGGCGCCTCGGGCAGCACGCCCTCCATGGCGACCGAGACCGGATAGGCGACCCGCATCAGGGCGGCGAGCAGCCGGGCGCGTTCCAGGAGGCGCGGACCGGCGAGCGTCTTGATGCGCGAGCTGACCTTGTCCGGAGACAGGCCCTCGTGCCGGAAGAAGATCGACAGGGCGAGATAGGCGCGGCCCGGATGGTCGAGCCCGGCGAAGGCCCCATAGGCGATCAGGTTGAGGCTCTGCTCGCCCCGGTAGTCCGGGTGGGCACGCCAGCCGATGTCGGCCAGGAGGCAGGCGGCGCGCCGGAGGCGGGTGTCGTACTCCGTTTCCGGCAGGCCCAGGCTCCGGATGAAGGCCTCGGTCCATTGGCACAGCTCCACCCCGTGGCGGGGCGAGCGGGAGCGCAGGAGATTGAGGTCGCTGGCGGCGGCGAGCAGAGGATCGCGCTCGCGCGTTTCGGGATCGAGCCGGTCGAACAGCACGCCCTCGCGCACGCCGAAGGCCGAGATGGCCACCTCGACCGGCTGGCCGAGCCGGATGATCTCCTCCAGCAGGATGGCCCCGTAGGCGAGCAGCGGTCGGCGGGCCTCCGAGACGCTCTCGATGTCCTTGAGGGTCTTGGCATCGGCCTCCTCGACGAGACGCAGGAAGTCGAGCCCGTCGTCGGGGTCGATGAGATAGCCGTGCATCACGTGCAGCGGGTAGTCCCGCGCCGCCTGGTGCAGCCGCGCCAGGGCGCGCCAGGTGCCGCCGACCGCGTAGAACGTGCGGCCATGGAGGTTCTCGAGGTATTCGGGAGCGCGTTCCAGGGTCTCGCGCACGATCCTCTGGGCCCGCTTCAGCGAGCCGCCGCTGAGATCCTGCAGGGCGAGACCGCCCAGGGGCATGGTGACCCCCTGCCCGACCTGCGAGCCCTGGACCTCCACCAGCTCCAGGCTGCCGCCGCCCATGTCGCCCACGATGCCGTCCGGCTCGTGGAAGCCCGCGACGACGCCGAGGGCCGAGGCCCTCGCCTCCTCCGCGCCGGAGAGCAGGCTGATCGGCCGGCCGCAGGCCCGGGCGGCCGCCTCCAGGAAGGCCGGACCGTTGGAGGCGTCGCGCGCGGCGGCGGTCGCCAGGACGAAGACCTCGGACACCTGCATCGTGTCGCAGAGGACCCGGAACCGGTCGAGCGCCCGCAGGGCCCGGTCGACCGCCTCGTCGTCCAGACGGCCGGTGGTCGCCACATGGCGTCCGAGGCCGCAGAGGACCTTTTCGTTGTAGATCGGCGTGACGGCGCGGGAGAGGCCCTCGTAGGCCACGAGGCGCACCGAGTTCGACCCGATGTCGATGATGGCCACGGGACGGCCGATCTTGAGCCGTCCCTGAGCCTCCTGGCTTACGGCCTGCATGTCAGCGCTGCCCGCGCTTGGCGAGCGCTTTGGGGCTGGAGGTCTTGAGGGATTTGCCACGGCCCGACAAACTCGGATTTGTCATGAAATACTTGTGAGCGTTGAATGGTTCCTCGCCCTTGGCGGGCACCACCCGCTGGCTCGAGCCGTCGGGAAGCACCGTCCAGCTCTGCTCGTTGTCGAGGAGGTTGGCGAGCATGATCTGGTCGAGCACCTGCTGGTGCACGGTCGGGTTGAGGATCGGCATCAAGGCCTCGACGCGGCGGTCGAGGTTGCGCGACATGAGATCGGCGGACGAGATGTAGACGTGCGCCTTGGTGTTCGGCAGCGCCTGCCCGTTGCCGAAGGCATAAATGCGGGTGTGCTCCAGGAAGCGCCCGACGATGGACTTGACCCGGATGTTCTCCGAGAGGCCCCTGATGCCGGGCCGGAGGCAGCAGATGCCGCGCACGATGAGATCGACCTGAACGCCCGCCGCGCTGGCGTCGTAGAGGGCGTCGATGATCTCGGGATCGGTCATCGAATTGCACTTGCCCCAGATCGCGCCGGGCCGCCCCGCCCTGGCGTGCTCCACCTCCTCGGCGATGTGCTCGAGCAGGCGCTTCTTGAGGTTCAGCGGCGAGACCGCCATGCGCTCAAGCTCGGCCGGCTCCGCGTATCCGGTCACGAAGTTGAAGATGCGCGACACGTCCCGGCCGATCACCGGGTCGGCGGTGAAATAGGACAGGTCGGTGTAGATGCGCGCGGTAATCGGGTGGTAGTTGCCCGTCCCCACATGGCAGTAGGTGATGAGCTGGCTGCCCTCGCGACGCACGACCATCGACAGCTTCGCGTGGGTCTTCAGCTCGATGAAGCCGAACACCACCTGGGCGCCGGCGCGCTCCAGGTCGCGGGCCCAGCGGATATTGGCCTCCTCGTCGAACCGGGCCTTGAGCTCCACGAGGGCGGTCACGGACTTGCCGGCTTCCGCGGCTTCCGCCAGCGCCGCCACGATCGGGGAATCCGACGAGGTCCGGTAGAGGGTCTGCTTGATCGCCACCACGTTCGGGTCCCGCGCGGCCTGGCGCAGGAACTGCACCACCGCGTCGAAGGATTCGTAGGGGTGGTGAACGATGATGTCCTTCTCGCGGATCGCCGCGAAGCAGTCGCCGCTGTGCTCGCGGATGCGTTCGGGGAAGCGCGGATTGTAGGGCTTGAACTTCAGGTCGGGGCGTTCGAGCGCGACGAGCTGCGACAGGTCGCGCAGGCCCATCATGCCCTCGACCACGAAGACCTCGTCGCTCGACACTTCCAGCTCCTCGGCCACGAAGAGGCGCAGATCCTCGGGCATGGCCGCCTCGACCTCCAGGCGGATCACGCTGCCCCGGCGGCGCTGCTTGAGGGCCGTCTCGAACAGGCGCACCAGATCCTCGGCCTCCTCCTCCACCTCGATGTCGGAGTCACGGATCACCCGGAAGGCGCCCTGCCCCTGGACCTCGTATCCTGGGAACAGGCGGCTCGTGTAGAGCACGATCATCTGCTCGAGGGCGATGAACCGGGTGGCGCCGGTCTCGGCGAAATCCGGCAGGCGGATGAAGCGCTCGGCGCGCGACGGCAGGCGGATCAGGGCGTTCAGCACCTTGCCGTCGCTCTGGCGCACCAGCTTCAGGGCGATGGAGGAGCCGAGATTCGGGATGAACGGAAAAGGATGCGCCGGATCGATGGCGAGCGGCGTCAGGACCGGGAAGACGTGGTTGAGGAAGTAATCCTCGAGCCAGGAGGCCTCCGCCTTGGTCAGGCCGGAGCCTTCCGTCAGAATGATGCCCTCCTCCAGCAGGGCGTCGCGCAACTCGCGCCAGCGCCGCTGCTGGTCGGATGCGAGGTTCGACACGGCGACCGCGATCTTGGCGAGCTGCTCCTGCGGAGTGAGCCCGTCCTGCGATGTCGTGGCGACGCCCGAGCGCACCTGCCCGATCAGGCCGGCGACGCGGACCATGAAGAACTCGTCGAGGTTGTCGGCTGAGATCGACAGGAAGCGCAGTTGCTCCAGGAGCGGATGGTTGCGGTTCGAGGCCTCCTCGAACACCCGCCGGTTGAACTGCAGCCAGGACAGCTCGCGGTTGATGAAGCGCTGCGGAAACTTCCGGAGCACCGCCCCGTCGAGCTCGATGTCCGGCGGCGCCTTGGGCAACGGGGCCTCGCTGACGGTCTCCACCTCCTTCAGGGCAATCGCGCTGCGCACTTCGACCTCCGCCGCTTCCTTCTTCGGCGACCGTTTTGCTCTGGGCTTCGTGACGGTTTCACGACGGTTCGACAACGCGGCGTTGATGTCAGGCTTCACTCGCTCTCATCCATTTCCTGTGCGGCGCCAAGGATCTCCGCGGCGATCGTTCGTGACACGCGCCGGCCCCGGCTCAGGGCCTCCCGGTCGAGGAGCGCCACGAGCTCGGATGCCTTTGCCAAAGACCGTTCGATCCGCAGGGCAATATAATCGACAACGGAGGTGTCGACCACGAGTTGCCTGTCGACGAAGAGCTTCACCAGGACGGCTTTGAGCAGCGCATCGTCCGGTGCCTCCAGCGAGACGCCCGGCGCGAGGCGCAGGCGCGACAGGAGATCCGGCGTCCGCAGGGACCAGCGGTCGGGCGGCGTCTCGCAGGTGATCAGCAGGGAAGCCTTCTTCTCGCGCGCCAGGTTCAGGAGATGGAACAGGGCCGCCTCGTCCCGTTCGCCCCGGTCCATGTCCTCGATGGCGAGCGCGCCGTTCGAGACCAGATGCGGGACCTTGTCCTGGGTGATGCCGGAAGCGTCGATGGTCCAGGCGCGGGCGTTCGTCGCCCAGATCGACGCGAGATGGCTCTTGCCGCTGCCGCGGGGTCCGACGAGGAGCAGGATCGTGTCCGGCCAGTCGGGCCAGCTCTCGATGAGGCCGTAAGCCTGCTCGTTCGACGGGCTGACGAGGAAGTCCTCGGCTCCGAACCGGGGATCGAGCGGAAGATCGAAGGCGAGCTGCTTGGGCGTCTCACGCATCGAGTTCGACCTTCTCGGGCTCGACCTTCGGTTTCAGGATCACCGGCTCGGTCCCGCGATAGAGGGGGCTCGCCAGGTACTGCCGCAGGGCAAAGCGCGCCACGACCCCCACGGCGGCCGCGAGCGGGACCGCGAGCAGCAGGCCGACGAAGCCGAAGAGCGCGCCGAAGGCCACGAGGGCGAACATGAGCCAAACCGGATGCAGACCGACGGAATCGCCCACCAGCTTCGGGGACAGAATGTTGCCCTCCACGAACTGGCCGAAGATGAAGATGCCGAGCGTCGCGGCGATCATGGTCCAGTCCGGCCAGAACTGCACGATGGCGACGCCGACCGACAGGATGAGGCCGGTGAGCGAGCCCACATAGGGGATGAAGCTCAGGATGCCCGCCGTCATGCCGATCAGGGCGCCGAAATTGAGCCCGATCAGCGCCAGGCTCACCGCATAGAAGGTTCCCAGGATGAGGCAGACCAGGGCCTGGCCGCGGACGAAGCCCGCGATCGCCCGGTCGATGTCGCGGGCGATGGCCCGGATCGTCTCCCGGTGCTTCATCGGCATCCACGAATCGACCGTCCGGACCATGCGGTCCCAGTCGACGAGCATGTAGAAGGCGACGACCGGGGTCACCACCAGCAGGGAGAAGATGCCGATCAGGGCCTGCCCGCCGGACCACAATCCCTGCAGGAAAGCCGTCACCCAGGCGATGCCCTGGCTGATGAGGTTGCCCACGGAGGGCGGGGTCGCCGGCAGGGCGTCCTCGATCCCGAGCTTGCGGATCAGCGGACCGAGCTGCTCGGCGCCGAGTTCCTGAAGCCGCGCCACATAGCCCGGCAGGCGCTCCACGAAGGCCCCCACCTGCTGGGCCGCGAAGGGCACCAGGATCATGAGGGCCACGATGAAGACCAGGACGAACAGGACCAGGATCAGCAGGCTCGCGCCCAGGCGCCCGATGCCGACCTTCTGCAGCCGGTCGGCCAGGGGATCGAGCAGATAGGCCAGCGCGAAGCCCGCCACGAAGGGCAGCAGGATGCCCCTCAGGACGAACAGCAGCAGAACCGCCACGACCAGCGCCGCAATCCAGAACCCGATCTGCCGTTGGACCGTCATCGGTACTCCATAGCTGCCAATTCTGGCCTTCAGGTGGTCATGTGCCGCAGCCAGCCCCCGAGATAGGCACCGGCGGACGCTATGGTCAAGGTGGCGACCAACACCATGGCGACCTCGTCGAGCCCCGCGAGATCCACCCCGAAGGCATTCGCCGCAAGGGCATAGGCGGCAAAGGCGATCTGCGCCCCGGTGTTCAGCTTGCTCACGAGGAGCGGCTTGATCTCCACCGGACGGCTCATGATCCAGGACAGGAGGATCGCCGCCACGATCATCACGTCCCGCGACACGACCACGATGGCGAGCCAGCTCGGGATCGCCCCCACGATGGCCAGCGTCACGTAGATCGAGACCAGCAGCGCCTTGTCGGCGATCGGATCGATATAGGCGCCGAACTCGCTCTTCTGGTTGAAATGGCGGGCGATGAACCCGTCGATCCCGTCCGAGACCCCGGCCACGACGAAGAGCACGAAAGCCGTGCTCCACCGGTGCTGCATGATCATGACGATCACGATGGGCACGATGATCAGCCGGCCGATGGTGATGATGTTCGGAATGGTCATCCGCCCGATGATGGCCGGTCGAGGCGCGGAGTTCAATCGTCGGGTCGGCAGGATGGGGATCATGGGCCCCTCTCCCGGTCATGACCGGACCTATCCCGGCCACCCCGCTTCCGTCACCGGGCCCGCCGCGTCCTGGCCGGGCCTGTCCCGGCCATCCCGATCGGAAAGGCATCCCACCTCGAACAAGGGGTTTTCCCGCACGAGCCTGGCGATATCAGGACGGAGGTACTGGGCCGCCGTCGACCCGCCGCACGGGGACAAAATTCGCCGGAGCGGGAACCTTAGCCTTTTGTGGCCGTCATTCCTGGGAGGCCTTCATCGACGACACGGCCGACCCGGGGAGACCGACCGATGCGAGAATGGATCACATTCGCCTGCCTGCTCCTGGGAGCGACCGGCATCGCCGCTCCCGCCGCGGGCGCGGAGGTCTCCATCGCGGTGAACAAGACGACCCAGCGCATGACCGTGTCGGTGGACGGCGTCGAACGCTACGCGTGGCCCGTCTCGACGGGAACGATCGACTACTCGACTCCCACCGGCGCCTTCACGCCCTCGCGCCTGGCGAGGGAGCACTATTCGCGGGAATGGGACGACGCGCCGATGCCGCACTCGATCTTCTTCACGGATTCCGGTCACGCCATTCATGGCAGCCGCGCCACCGGCCTTCTGGGCTCCCCCGCATCGCATGGCTGCATCCGGCTGTCGCCGACCAATGCCCGTCTCCTTTTCGCCCTCGTCGAGGCCGAAGGCCCGGCCAACACGAGGATCGAGATCACCGGATTCGACCCGATCGGGACGATCGTCGGCGGCAGGAACGGGACCCGGCTCGACTCCAGCCGGCTCACCAGCTTCGATCCTCTCACGGACGGGATCATGTCAGGCGGCGGCCCAATCCGGCGAAGCGCGGTCGGACGACAGCCCTAGCGCATCGTGCGGCGCCAGAGGGCCGCTCCAACGAGGCCCTCTTCACCAAGAGGAGCCATGGTGCGGCCGAGAGGACTCGAACCTCCACGGGTCTCCCCGCTACCACCTCAAGGTAGTGCGTCTACCAATTCCGCCACGGCCGCGCTCCCATCGGCTAGCGGATCGGGGCGCCGACCGCAAGCCCCGGCCTTGCGCTCCGGGGGTGCCGATCACATCTGCGACAGAACCCCACCCATCACGACGAGAGGCTGCCGATGAACGACCCGTGCGGATCGCATGCGACTCCTCGCGACGACGACGCTCTGGACGACGCGGCCTTCGCGCGGGACGGCCTGGCGGAGGAACTCGCCCTCCTGGCCTCGGCGCTGGAGGGACACGGGTGCCCCTGCGTGGCGGCGACATTCCGCCAGGCGGCCCGGCGGCGCCGGGTGCAGACCCTCCTCGAGACCGCCCTGGCTCGTGCGGCCCGGGTCGTCTAGCGCATCGGACATGAAAAGGGGGCCCACTTTCGGGTCCGATGCTCCACTCTTGGCAGGCGCATCGTTGAGTGCGGCCCCGAAGGGCCGCGTCAGCGACCCGCTTTCGACCGCACGATGCGCTCGGCGGTCTTCCGACCGAGGTCATCGGGACAAGCCCGGTGATGACACCCTCCACACGTCATGGCCGGCCGTTCATCACCCGCGTCTCGCCGGCCATCCCGATTGGGCGATGCTCCCAACTTGGAGCGGCGCATCGTTCGTGGCGGACCTAGAGGCTCACGAGGGGGGCCCGCTTTCGTTCGCACGATGCCTAGCGACCGCTTAGGAAGAGCGGCGCGGTCGGGGTTCGCGCTCCTGCATTCGCCAGGCTCACAAAAAAGCCGTCGATGTTTCGGAAGGACCCCGCTCCGCATCGACCATCATGGGGGTACGAGGTCCTTGAGCACCGGCATCGTCGCGACTGCAATCGTCCTGATCATCGGCTACGTCATCGTGTCGAGGATCGTCGGCCTGGCGTTCCGCCTCGTGGTTCCCCTGGTCCTGATCGTGCTTCTGGGGGGAGCCGGCGTGTTCTCGAGCCTGATGCCGGGGCACTCCGCAGCTGACCCCTATGCGCCCTACGGAGAGGCCCAGCATCGCTCTGCCGCCGACATCGGAGACCTGCGCCTGCGCGACATCGCCGACATGGCGGTCGACGCGGTCCGCTCCGTGCTCCGGGGCAGCCTCGCCCTGCTGAATGGCATCTCCGAATCCGAGCGGGGGCAGGAGCCGCGCTGGCCGGACGAGCCGGAACACACCCGGCGGGGCGAGCCCTATGGGCCCCGGTCGGGCTTCGCCGACGACCCGCGCCGGGACGAACCACGGCCCCGGTGGTGACCGGGCCGGAACAGAATCCCGATCAGATCTTCCGACTGAGGAAGCGCGACCCCGCAAGCGCAAAGCGCCACGGCCTGTCGGTGGCGCGCGTGATCCCGATCCTCGACCCCGCGGTCACCTGAGCCGGGACCTTCCGGCCGAAGACCCGGAAGGGCGCCCGGTCCAACGGCAGCCCGTTATGGGCGATCGTCACGCCCAGGGCCTGACAGAGACGGCCAGGACCCGAGCAGAGAAGGCGAGGATCGTCGAGCCCTCGCCGCGCCATCATCGTCTCGAGGCCGTCGGCGGGCTCCAAGGCCCGGATCAGGACGGCGCTCCCCGGCAGGCAGACGACGTTCAGGCACCAGTGGATCCCGTAAGACCGGTACACGTAGGCATGCCCGGCCGGCCCGAACATGGCTGCGTTGCGCACGGTCGGGCCGCAGAAGCTGTGCGAGGCCGGATCGTCGCCCGTATAGGCCTCGGTTTCGACGATCACCCCGCCGATTCCGTCGACGAGCAGAGTCGCCCCGACGAGATCCTGGGCGACCGCGACGGCATCGCGGGCGAAGAACGCGGGCGACAGGATCGCGTCCTTCCGCAGTGACTTCGGGACGGGCACCGGCTCACAGGCCTTCCTGAGCCCGGATCCGGTCATAGGCCGCCCGGACCGTCCCCCGGCCGTAGCTCCGCTCCAGCCGGCGCACGGTGAAATGCCCGCGGGCCAGCGTCTGGAAATGATCGATGAAGGCGGCGTTGACGGCCGCCCCGCCGATCGCCCCGATGACCGGCACCGCCTGGGCGGCGACCTTCTGCGACACGACCACTCCGAACCGGGCTCCGATCTGGGTCAGCAGGCGCAGGATGGCCGAGGTGCTCTCGTCGACGACGCCGCGCCCGGCCATCTGCTGCAGGGCGCGGGTGACGGACTTCGCCATGGCGGCCCGTACGGCGAAGTAGCCGGCTTCGTGCAGGTTGTCCGAGCCGGAATGTCCGCCCAGGGCGAAGACCTGGACGCAGGCCAAAGCCGTCTCGGGATCCGCGAGGTCCTCGCCCTCGCTCTGCGCGATGCGGGCGATCGACCGCAGCATGATCGTGGTCGAAACCGGAAGCTCCACCAGCACCGCCGAGATGCCGAGCGCCCCGCCCATGGCCCCGGACAGGACCGCCAGCGCCTTGTGGACGCGGGTCTCGGGATCCCTGCCCTCTTTCGGAATCGTCCTGAGCGCATAACGCAGGGCACGGGTGAGCGCCGTCTGGGTGGCCTTCGAGATCACGTCCGAGACCGGCACCGGAAGCGCCTGCCCGAGCAGTTCGACCGGCCGACCGGCCAGGGCCGAAAGCCGAGCCACGTAGCTCGGCCCCTCGAGGGCGAGCACGGCCTGCCGCAGCGCCTCGCGGTCCTCGTCCGAGAGGGCGATCTCCGGCGGCGCGGCGTGGTCTGCGGTCGAGGGCGGCGGTGTCTGGGGTCGAAGGTCCTGGCTCATGCCCTCTAATTGGGGATTCCCGGCCGCTTCGAACAGCCCGCAACCCTTCGACTCAGCTTGGCGTTGATCTGCGGGGCTGGAGGAGCCGATGTCGATCAGATCTGCCGCGGCCGTCGTTTCCGTGCTGATGGCGCAAGTCGCCGCGGCGCAGCCCGTGCCGCCTCTGCCGCCCCCAAGGCCGATCGAGACGCCTTCTCCCGCCCCCCCTCCTGCTCCACGGCCCGAGACAGCTCCGGCGCCGACCGCGGGCGGGCCCCCACCAGCCTTGCCGGCGCCCGACGATTGCCTGGCCAGCCTCAAGGCGGCCGGGTTCGAGATCGAGCCAGCGGAGCCGCCCCAGGTCTCGAACGAGCTCTGCCGGATCGACACACCGGTGCGGCTCACGGCCGTGCCGGTTCCGACGAAGCCGGAGACAACCGTCCGGCTCGCCAATCAGCCGGTCCTGGCCTGCCGTTTCGCCGGACCGTTCGGGCATTGGATCGGCGATCTCGTCGCCCCGCTCGTCGCCGGCATCAAGGGGAGCGACCTGAAGGCCGTCCAGACCGGCCCCGGCTTCGAGTGTCGCAACCGGAACCGGGCCACCACGGGCAAGCTCTCGGCCCATGCGCAGGGGCTCGCAATCGACATCGCCGGCTTCGAGCTCGCCAACGGGACGACCCTGCGGATCAGGCCCGAACCCGACGCCGCGCCGGATCCGGCGCTCGCAGCCCTGCGGACAGCAGCCTGCGGCTGGTTCACGACGATCCTCGGCCCCGGCTCGGACGAGGCGCACCATGACCACCTGCACGTGGACATCGAGCAGCACGGATCGAGCGACCGTTACCGGATCTGCCAATAGGCGACAGTCGCGGCTCGGATCGCCTGAACGTGAACGAAGATCTCGAGGGTTCTCCCCCTGGAGGTCCCGACACTGTGATATCCCGGCAATCCCGTGACCTCACCCTGTCCACGAACGATCGCGAGCAGCGCCATGACCCAGCACCTGAAGATCGACTTCGTCTCCGACGTGGCCTGCCCGTGGTGCGTGATCGGCCTGCGGGGGCTCGAGCAGGCGCTCGCCAATGCCGCGGACGCGGTGGCGGCCGACATCACCTTCCAGCCATTCGAACTCAATCCGGGAATGCTGCCTCCAGGGCAGAACCTCGCCGAGCATATCATGGAGAAGTACGGCTCCACGGCCGAGCAGTCGGCCGCCAGTCGCGCGATGATCCGAGCGCGGGGCGCCGAGGTCGGCTTCCCGTTCAACATGACGGAGGAGAGCCGGATCTACAACACGTTCGATGCCCACCGCCTGCTCCACTGGGCGGGGATCGTCGGACGCCAGCGGGCGCTGAAGCACACCCTGTTCAAGGCGAACTTCACCGATGGCGCGAACGTGTCGGACCATGGAGTTCTCGTGGATGCCGCCGTCGCGGCCGGCCTCGACGGCGACGAGGCGCGCGAGATTCTGGCGTCGGGACGCTATGGGGAGCAGGTCCGCGGCGCCGAGCGGGAGTGGATCTCCCGCGGCGTCCGCTCGGTGCCGGCCATCGTGATCAATGGAACTTGGCTGATCTCCGGCGGCCAGCCGGCCGGTTCCTTCGAGCAGGCCCTGCGCGGCATCGCCGCCGAGCTTGAGCAAGCCTCGACCGGCGCATGACCACGCGCGGGTTGCGGATGTCGCCGCGGCTTTGAGCCTCCGCGGGCCCTGTGGACAGGCTCAGTCCCGGAGCCCATTCCGATGAAGGCGCTCACCAGCGCTGATGCACATGAGGACGGATCAGACGGTCGTAGATGCTCCTGGCGGCCTCCATCTGGCCCGCCGTCAATTCAGGCCATTCAGCCGCTCGCGCATTCGAGACCGCCTGATCGGGATTGCGCGCCCCCGGAATGACCACCGACACCGCTTCGCTCATCAGGATCCACCGTAGCGCGAACTGCGCCATCGGCACGGTACCGGCCACTGTCCGCAACTCCTCGACAGCCTTCAGGCCGACCTCGAAGGGGACGCCCGAGAACGTCTCGCCGACATCGAACGCCTCTCCGTGCCGGTTGAAGGCTCGATGATCATCCGCCGCGAACTGACTGCTGGCGCTCAACTTTCCCGTCAGCAGGCCGCTGGCGAGCGGCACCCGGGCGATCACCGCCACTTGGCGCTCCCGAGCCAGCCGGAAGAACAGCTCGGCCGGGCGCTGGCGGAACAGGTTGTAGATGATCTGCACGCTTGCGATCGGATATTCGAGCGCCTTGATGGCCTCCTCGACCTTTTCGACGCTCACGCCGTAATGCCTGATCTTGCCTGCCTGGACCAACCGGTCGAGGGCCTCGAACACCTCCGGCCGGTAGTAGACTTCCGTGGGCGGGCAATGCAGCTGCACGAGGTCGAGCGCCTCGGTCTCCAGCCGTTCCAACGAACCTTCGACAAAGCGCGTGAGCGCGTCGGCCGTATAGGCATCCGCGACATGAGGGTTCAGCTGACGACCCGCCTTCGTCGCGACGATCACGTCATCCTGGCGTCTTTGCTTCAGAACGCGCGCGATCAACCGTTCGGAGCGGCCGCCGCCATAGACGTCAGCCGTATCGATGAAGGTGACGCCGGCATCGAGGGCCGCCTGGAGGGCCGCTTCGGCATCCTGCTCGGAGACGTTGCCCCAGCTGCCGCCAATGGCCCAGGCGCCGAAGCCGATCTCTCCAACCCGCTGACCCGTCCTGCCAAATGAGCGCTTCTTCATGAGGGTGATATCCTGGCTGATGGAAACGAGAAGGCCTACAGCATCGGCCTCGAAAGTGAACCCACTTTCCGGGCCGATGCTGATTTTCTTGAGCAGCGCATCGTGCGGGTCACCAGCGTGGCCCGCTTTCGTCTGTCCGAGGCTCTAAAGCATCGGACCCAAAAGTGGACTTGCACTTTTGGGATCCATCCGATGCTTTCTTCTCGAATGAGAGCATCGGTCAGAACGGAAAACCGGGTCCACTTTTCCGTCCGATGCTCTAGGAGCAGTGAGGCTCATCGTCCGGGCCCCTGTCTTGATCGCTCGGACGGATGGCCACCCCTTCGTCATCACCGGGCTCGTCCCGGTGATCTCGATACGAGAGGCGCCGCGCCCCAAAAGATCGAGATAGCCGGCACAAGGCCGGCCATGACGTGTGGAGGGTATCATCACCCGCTCACACCACCCTCTCACGTCATCACCGGGTCTGTCCCGGTGATCCCGGTCGCAAGGCCGGCACGGGAGTGAGCTCGTACGCGTTCGAGAATGGTGTCAGCAGAAGTCGAAGTCGCAGCCCTCGTCCGCCTGCAACACGCTCCTGAGATAGAGGCCCCAATATCCTCGCTTCTCTTCGGACAGGTGACGCGGCGGCTGCCATTCCTGAGCGCGGCGCGCGAGCTCGTCTTCATCCACGAGAAGCTCGAGGCGCCGCTCGGGCACATCCAGTCGGATCAGGTCTCCGCTGCGCACGAGGCCTAGCGGGCCGCCGGTCGCGGATTCGGGCGCGACGTGGAGCACGATCGTCCCGAAGGCGGTGCCGCTCATGCGCGCGTCCGAGATCCGGACCATGTCCGTCACGCCCGCCTGGGCGAGCTTCTTCGGGATCGGCAGATAGCCGGCCTCGGGCATCCCGGGGGCTCCTTTCGGGCCTGCATTGCGCAGGACGAGAACGTCGTCCGCCGACACGTCGAGCTCCGGATCGTCGATACGGGCGACGAGATCCTCCACCGACTCGAACACGACCGCGCGGCCGGTATGCCGCAGAAGCTCGGGCGATGCCGCCGAGTGCTTGATCACCGCCCCGAGAGGCGCGAGATTTCCGCGAAGGACAGCCATGGCACCGGCCCGTTTGAGAGGATTGTCCAGGCTCCGGATGATCGTCTGACCGGGCACGTCCTCGGCGCGGTCGGCGATGGCCCCGATGGTCGCGCCGGTGACCGTGACGGCCCCCAGATCGAGGTGATCGCGCAGTTCCTGCAACAGGCGGGGAACACCGCCGGCCCAGTGGAAATGCTCCATGTACTTGGCACCCGAGGGTTTCAGGTCGACGAGCACGGGAACCTCGCGCCCGATCTGATCGAACTCGTCCAGGTCGATCTTGATGCCGCGCCGGCGGGCGATCGCCGCCAGATGCACCAACCCGTTGGTCGAACCGCCGATGGCCTGCAGCACCACCATGGCGTTGCGGAACGCCGCCTCGGTCAGGAGCTCGCTGGGTCGTATCCCGCCCTGCGCCAACGCGACCGCCTGGCGGCCGCTCGCCTCGGCGGCACGGATCCGGTCGGCATGGGTGGCCGGAATCGAGCCGGTCCCCGGCAGGGCGATGCCGAGCGCCTCGACGAGGCAGCCCATGGTGCTTGCGGTGCCCATGACCATGCACGTCCCCTGGGTCGGGGCCAGACGGCCGCTGACGACCTCCACCTCGTCCTGGTCCATGAGTCCGGCCCGGTGCTGCCCCCAGAGGCGGCGGCAATCGGTGCAGGCCCCCAGCATCTCGCCCTTGTGATAGCCGACCAGCATCGGACCCGTGATCAGTTGGATCGCCGGGACGTCGGCGCTCGCGGCCGCCATGAGCTGCGCCGGCACGGTCTTGTCGCAGCCTCCGATCAGCACGACCGCATCCATCGGCTGGGCTCGGATCATCTCCTCCGTGTCCATGGCCATGAGGTTGCGCAGGAACATGCTGGTCGGGCTGGCGAAGGATTCGTGGATGGAGATCGTCGGGAACTCCATCGGCAGTCCGCCGGCCAGCATGACGCCCCGTTTCACCGCCTCGATCAGGCGAGGCACGTTCCCGTGGCAGGGATTGAAGTCACTGAAGGTATTCGTGATTCCGACGATGGGACGTTCCAGCGCATCGTCGGAGAAGCCAGCCGCTTTGATGAAGGCCTTGCGCAGGAACAAGGAGAAGCCGGGATCGCCATAGCTGGTGAGACTGCGCCGCAGGCCGAAGGCGGAAGGCTTGGGATCATTGCTCATGACGAGAGATCATTGACGTGCTAACAAGATTGTCAACAATAATGTTGAGACGAAAACGAGGGCCGTATGGATGGTGGGGAACGTCGGGCATTGACCGATCGCGTGAGACTGGTCGCCAATGCCCTCGAGGAGGAAATCGTCCTCGGGTGGCTGCAACCGCGGGAGAGACTGATCGAGGAGGACATCGCGACTCGTTTCGACGTCAAGCGGCATGTGGTGCGCGAGGTGATCGCCGAACTCGAACGCATGGGGTTGGTCGAGCGCGTTCAAAACAAGGGCGCGACAGTGCGCATGCTGAGCCCGACCGACGTCCGCCAGATCTATTTCGTCCGGGAGGCCTTGGAGACCCTGGCAGCACGAGAGATCCCGCTGCCACCCCGGCCGGAGACGATCGCGACCCTGGTCGAAATCCACCAGCAGCATTCGGCCGCTGTCGAGCGCGGCGATGCCCGGGCTGCCTTCAGGGCGAACATGGCCTTCCACACTGCGCTCTTCGGAGCCTGTGGCAATCCGCACCTGATCGAAGCGATCCGGACCCTCGCGCAGAAGGCTCACGGAGTGCGCTCCTACACGGCGGCAAATCCCATGCTCCTCGCCAGGGCCAGGGACGACCATCGAGCGATGATCGAGGCTCTCGAAGCGTCCGATCGGGAAAGGCTGGTCGAGCTTTGCCAGGACCACCTCAGGCCGTCCCGGGAAGCGTACCTTGCCGCCCTCGAGCAACGCTTCGGCAGGACTGGATGATGCTCACGATCGATGAGACCACACCGTGATGATGAGGCTCGTCAGAGCGCGAGCGCATCAGGCGTCAGGGGCAGTTGCTTCTGCACGCCGGGCGATGCGCCGCATTCGGTCAGGAATCCCGGCTTTGCCCCGAGAAGCGGCCGACCGGGGCCCATGTCCCGTCCTGGGCCCATGTCCCGTCCTGGGCCCATGTCCCGTCTCGCGATGAAAACGACCGAAACAATGATCCAACACAAGGGTGATCAACGATGGACCTTCAGCGCAACGCCTTCAAAGCCGCCCTCAAGGCGGAGAAGCTGCAGATCGGCCTCTGGAGCAGCCTCTGCAGCAACATCGTGGCGGAGATCATCGCCCAGAGCGGCTTCGACTGGATTCTTCTCGACATGGAGCATTCCCCGAACGAAGTTCCGGGGATCCTGAGCCAGCTTCAGGCCCTCGCCGGCGGAACCGCGACACCCATCGTGCGTCCGGCCTGGAACGATCCCGTCCTCATCAAACGTCTCCTCGATATCGGGGCACCGGCGGTTCTGATCCCGTTTGTTCAGAACGCCCAGGAGGCGGAGCAGGCCGTCGCGGCCTGTCGCTATCCTCCGGCGGGCATCCGCGGCATCACGTCGGTGAGCCGTCCGAGCGGCTACGGACGCCTGCCGGCCTACCTCAATCAGGCCGACCAGGAGACGTGCGTCCTGGTGCAGATCGAGACGTCGCAGGCTCTTGGAGAGCTGGAGGCCATCGCCGGAGTCGAGGGTGTGGACGGCGTATTCATCGGACCGGCGGATCTGTCCGCATCCCTGGGCCATATCGGAAACCCTCAGCACCCCGAGGTACAGGCCGCCATTCGCGATGCCGTTCGGCGGCTTCGGGTCGTCGGGAAGCCTGCCGGCATTCTTGCCCCGCGCGAGGCGGATGCCCGGCGCTACATTGAATGGGGCTATGGGTTCGTTGCCGTCGGGTCCGATCTGGGGCTTCTGGTCAAGGGCGCCGACGACCTGGCGCAGAGCTTCTGATCGCAGCCCTCGGAGAGCACTCCGTCAGATGGCCGATGAGAGCCCGATTGGCGCCGGTCTGATGAAAATGTCCGGCCCTCAGTACGGCGCCGCCATGCATCGGGCGCATCCTGCGGACCCAGAGGGCCGCGTCGCCGATGCGCCAGCAAGGCGTGTAGCATCGTCCCCTAAAGTGGTTTCCACTTTAGGGGACGATGCTCTGGGCATGAACATACGGTAGCCTCAAACCTCCATAAAACCGATTGTCTCGGATCGAGGGCAAGTGGATCCTCGTCCGGGTGCGAATGGCTCGCGGCCCGTCCGGCCGCGGAGGCGGAGACCGGGATGGAAGGATCGATCGGGAAGAACAAGCATCCCCTGACCCGGGAGGCTCTGCGGAACGGCTTCGTCGGCGAGATGATCGCACGTTCGGGAACCAACCTTCGGGTGCTCGGCGACGAGGAGCGGCGCCGATCCCTGGAGGAGACGCTCGCTGCCCAACCCAATCCTGGCGAGGATGTCTGGCTGTTCGGCTATGGTTCCCTGATCTGGAACCCGGCCTTCCATTATGCCGAGCGTCAACCCGTGCTGATCCGGGGGTGGCACCGCCAGTTCTGCCTGGCCACGCCCATCGGGCGCGGGACGCCGGAGCGCCCCGGCCTGGTTCTGGGACTGGATCGAGGAGGCTCCTGCAGGGGTGTGGCTTTTCGCATCCCGCGCTCCGAGGCGGAGACGGAACTCGAACTGGTCTGGCGGCGCGAGATGGTGACAGGAGCGTATGTGCCGCGCTGGGTCACGCTGACCAGCCCGGATCTGCCCCACGGCGCTGCCGGCATCGCCTTCACCATCAACCGGGCAGCGCCGAACTATGTGCGTCCGGTCTCGGAGGCCGACACGGCCCGGGTGATCGCCACCGCTCACGGGGCCCTCGGCTCATGCCGGGATTACCTCTTCGACACGATCCGTGGCCTCGAGGGGTTTCAAATCCACGACCACCACCTCGAAAGGCTTGCGCGGCTGGTGCACGAATACCGGGACTGAGCGATCGGAGGCCTTGAGCATCGCACGTGAAAGGTGGACTCGCCTTCGAGATCCGATGCTCACATCCTGAAGCGGCGCATCGTTCGGGGCGGACCCGCAGGACCGCGCGGGGCGCTCGGCGGTCTGCCGATCGCGCTCACCGGGACAAGCCCGGCGATGACGTGCGAGGGTGACCATCGCCTTGGCGCCCCCCTTCCCACGCCCCACCCACGTCATGGCCGGCCTTGTGCCGGCCATCCCGATCCGGTGAAACGCCGCGCCACAGACAAGCGGGATCACCGGGACGAGAGCATCGGACGGAAAAGTGGATCCGGTTTTCCGTTCTGACCGATGCCCTCATTCAAGAAGAAAGCATCGGATGGATCCCAAAAGTGCAAGTCCACTTTTCACGTCCGATGCTTGAGCCCGGTGATGACGTGGTGGGTGGGATGGGCCGGTGCGAGCACCCTCCCACGATCACTCCCCCGTCATGGCCGGGCCTGTCCCGGCCATCCCGATTGTCCGATGCTCCCATCTTGAAGCGGCGCATCGTTCGGGACAGGGCCGCGCGAGGCGCTGGGTCGCCCTGCTGTTCGGGTCTACGAAGAGTTCGATTCGCCCTCCATCGGGCGGAGCCGGGCCCGTGGAGCCACCTTGCGGACCGAATTCGATCGGATGAAGAATCCCACGAAAAGCGGGACTTTCAGCACCATAGGTAAGTATTTGAATCGATTCAGATTCAGGAAGATTATGAGTCAGGTATATGCAGGCGGAGAAAGCTCAATCGCGTCAGTCCCTTAGTCGCGGAATCCGCATAGAAGTCTGCGTGGTCCCGTATCGAACTCTGCGCTCGATCGCATTGGACTCGGCGTTGAAAAAGCGGGCCTCAACATAGGAGTCTGCGCAGCCGCGCATCGGACTCGGCGAAGCCATTTGGCTAAAGGCTTGTCGCTCAAGCCGAAAATTTCATGGAGCCTGCATCGAACTCTGCGCAGGCTCGAAGCCTCTCCGCCCGGAGGGCGTTCTCATCCCGTCTCGGACGGCGTTTTGATCGAAGCGTATCGAATTCTGCGCAGCTCCGGACGAACGGCCGGAAGCCCACATTCTTCCGCTGCCCTGCGGGGCGTATTGAACTCTGCGTGTGACTGACCGGGACGCGCGACCGCGCCGGACATCGGCGAGAGCCGGTCTGTCTCCCTTGGTATCGGCCGACCCTGCCCGCGCCTGGGGCGATGAAAGCTCTGGATAACTCCCGATCTCCGGTCACCGCGAGGAACCCGAGGCCGGTTTCGGCGCGTTGCGAGTCCGCGAGCCATCTCCACGCCCGACGAGTCCAAGAGGCAATATGACCGCTGAAGACCATCTCGCCACGATCCGTGATGCCGACCTCCTGGAGGAGGTCGAGCGCGCCCGCGGTCATTTCATGTTCAAGACCATTGTCGAGCACATCGCCCATAAGCAGGAGCAGCGCGACGCCCAGCGGGCGAAGCAATCCGCCGTCGAAGCGCGGCGCGCCGCGATGAGCCGAGATCAAAGGCGCCGCGATGCCGTGCGGGAGTTGATCGAGGCCGCGCCGAGTTCCCCGGAAAACATCCAGCACATTCACAGCGTTCTGGCGCTGTGCGGGCTCCCCTATCGCGAACCCAAGGGCGAGCGCGAGTTCTTCCGCGAGTATGGCCGGAACACGCTCAGCATCATGGCCGGTCGCCTGAAGAACCCGCGGACGGGCCAAATGGAGGTTCAGGGGCTGCCTTATGGGCCCAAGGCCCGTCTCGTCCTGCTTCACCTCTGCACCGAGGCCGTTCGCCAGCGCAGCGCCCGGATCGAGGTTGCAGACAGTCTCTCCGGCTTCATCAAGCAGATGGGCTTCCCCGTGACAGGGGGCGAGCGCGGGACGCTCCGGCAGTTCAAAGAGCAGTTGAACCGGCTGGCCGCCTGTACGATGCAGCTCGGCCTCTGGGACGGTGCGTCGCGGTCGAGCACGTTGAACGTTCCGCCTTTCCGTCAGCTCGACATCTGGCTGACCGGCAACTCCGATCAGGGCCTGCTGTGGTCGAACACGGTTCAGTTCCACGCCGACTTTTATGAGAACCTCATTCAGCACGCGCTCCCGGTCGACATCCGGGCCGCGCGGGCGTTCTCCGGCTCGGCCCGGAAACTCGACATGCTGTTCTGGCTCGGATACCGCCTGCGGACGGTGCAACGGCCGTTGAAGCTGAGCTGGGACAATCTTCATCAGCAATTCGGCTCCGACAACGCCAGCATCCGGAGCTTCAAGCAGGCCTTCAAGGGGGACCTGGCTCATATCAAGGAAGTGTTTCCGCGCCTGCGCGTGTCGCTCGACGAAGGCGGGATGCTTCTGCTCCCGACGGACCCGAGCGAACTTCTCGTCCAGCCCAGACGTCCGAAAGCGGAAAAGCTCAGCGCATCAGCCGCTTAGGAGCGCAGACTTCGATTCGGCCCGGTCTCGAAAACCCGGGGCCACGGCTTCGATGAGGCGCCTGGAGCATCGGACGGACCCAGAGGGCCGCGTCAGTGAAAAGTGGATCCGGTATTCGCTGACGCGGCCCGCTGGGTCCGTTCTGATCGATGCTCTCATCCAAGAAGAAAGCATCGGATGGATCCCAAAAGTGCAAGTCCACTTTTCACGTCCGATGCTTGAGCACGCTTCCGCTCAAACGAACCCGGCGAGAGCGTGCGGCACATAGGCCTCTTCCAGCTGCGCGATCTCCTCGGGGCTCAACGTCAGGGACAGGGCGGCTACGGCATCGTCCAGGTGCTGCGGCTTCGTGGCGCCGACGATCGGTGCGGTCACGACCGGCTTGTGCAGCAGCCAAGCCAGTGCCACCTGCGCCCGCGGAACGCCGCGCCGGGCCGCGATCTCGGCCACCCTCTCCACCACCCGGCGATCGGCCTCGGCGGTCGTGGCGTACAGCGACTTGCCGAATTCGTCCGTCTCCGAACGGGCACTGCTCTCATCCCAGTCGCGGGTCAGGCGGCCGCGGGCAAGCGGGCTCCAGGGGATGACGCCGATGCCCTCGGCCTGGCACAGGCGCAGCATCTCCCTCTCTTCCTCGCGGTAGAGGAGATTGTAGTAGTTCTGCATCGACACGAAGCGCGTCCAGCCGTTCAGGTCCGCCGTGTAGAGTGCCTTGGAAAATTGCCAGGCATACATGGAGGAGGCTCCGATGTAGCGAGCCTTGCCGGCCTTGACGACGTCGTGCAGGGCCTCCATCGTTTCCTCGATGGGTGTCGCGTAGTCCCATCGATGGATCTGGTAGAGGTCGACATAATCGGTGCCGAGCCGACGCAGGCTGTTGTCGATCTCGGTCATGATGGCCAGGCGCGAGAGCCCGGCCCCGTTCGGTCCCGGGCGCATGCGTCCATGCACCTTCGTGGCGATCACCACCTCGTCCCGCCGGGCGAAATCCCTGAGCGCGCGGCCGACGATCTCCTCGCTCGTGCCGTCGGAATAGACATTGGCCGTATCGAAGAACGTGATGCCGAGCTCGAGCGCGCGCTTGATGAAGGGGCGGCTCTGCTCCTCGTCCAGAGTCCAGGGGTGGTTTCCGCGACCGGGAACTCCGTAGGTCATGCAGCCGAGACACAGGCGGGATATTTCAAGGCCGGAGCGGCCGAGCCTCACATAATCCATGACAGTGTTCTCCTTGCATTCGTTGTGGCGGCACCGGCCCCGTCGCGGCCCGGACAGGACACAGGGGCCTTGGGCGAATTCCCGAACGGGTGGACCAGTTATATGGCTCGTCGAGGGATCGACCAGCGGGCAACCGAGTGTCGGCAGACCTATTGAGGAAATGGGGGCGTCGCGGCCGGATGCCGGGCCTGGACGCAGGCCCTCCCCGAGGCCGCTCACGCGGCCCCGCGGGTCCGCGTCCAACGGTGCGCCAGCCAAGAAAGGAAGCATCGGGTCCGATCCCAATATTGGGCCCACTTTTCACGTCGGATGCTGTAGATACATCGTCGACGGCAGCCCATTGCGCACGCAGACAAGGAACGTCGACCATGGACATCAAGCGAGCCGGAGCGGAGCCGTCCGGCACGGGACCGCAGGAGTACTTCACCGGGACAGTGCGGATCGATCCCCTGTTCAGCCCGCCCGATCCGGCGCGGGTCGCCGGTGCCCTCGTGACTTTCGAGCCCGGCGCCCGCACCGCCTGGCACACGCATCCGCTCGGACAGACCCTCATCGTCATGACGGGCCTCGGCCTCGTTCAGCGCGAGGGAGGGCCGATCGAGGAGATCCGGCCCGGCGACGTGGTCTGGTTCCCTCCAGGCGAGAAGCACTGGCACGGCGCGTCTCCGACCACGGCCATGAGTCACATCGCCATCCAGGAGAAGCTCAACGGCTCGACCGTCGACTGGATGGAGCACGTCACCGACGAGCAATACGGGAGGTCGGCCAGGGCACGGCCAGTCTGATCGGCGGCGAGACGCTCGAGGGGGGCCCGGTGTGGCGGCTCACCGGGTCGAGGACGCGCGACCCCGGGCGCCTTGAGCCGGAGCCAACCTCCCGGTTCAGAACAGCGAGATGCCGGTCAGAGCAGCAAGTCTGGTCATGAGCGCGTCCTGGAACACGGGATCGGACGCTTGCGCGGCCGGGGCCTGCCGCTCGCGGTGGTACCAGTACCCACCGCCGACCCTTGCGGCCGGATCGTTGCTCACCGCGAGCCAGGTCTGGGTGCGATGCCCCTCTTCCAGATCGTCCGGCGCTCCACGACCGCCCATCCGGGTCGGGACCCAGCCCGGATCGACCGCATGGCTCGAGACCTCCGGCCAGTGCCGCGCGACGGCAAGAGCGAGCGCCGCAACGTAGAGCTTGCTTTCCGCGTAGGCCCGGGTTGCATCCCAGCGGCGCTCCGTCCAGTCGATGTCGTGCAGCGGCCCGGTGCCGCTCCGGTGCATTCCGCTGCTCAGGTAAATCAGCCGTCGAGGGCGTTCGATCAGGCCCGTCAGGATGTACGGGGCCAGCGTGTTGACCGCGAGAATGGCCGCGTGCCCCTCCGGGGTCGCCGACCGGCCCTGCACCGCATAGATGCCCGCATTGTGGATCACGGCATCCATGCGACCGATGGCATTGACCTGCGCGGCGACCGAGCGGGTCTCAATTGCACGGCTCAGGTCGCCGACCACGATGCCGGCCGCACGCGGCGAGAGCTCCGCGAGCGCTGAGGCGCGTTGCGTCGAGCGCGCATGCAGGACGACCCGGTGCCCCTGCTCGATCAGAGCCTGCGCGGCCGCCCGACCCAGTCCTTCCGTGCTGCCGGTGATGAAGACCGAAGCCATGGCGCTCCCCCTGTTCCGTCGACGCGCTGACGTTAGAGCATCGGACGGAAAAGTGGCACCGGTTTTCGCTGGCGCGGCCCGCTGGGTCCGTCCTGACCGATGCTCTCATTCAAGAAGAAAGCATCGGATGGATCCCAAAAGTGCAAGTCCACTTTTCACGTCCGATGCTTTAGCGCGCGCGGACACCGAGCGAGGCGACGACCTCCTCGGCAGCCCGCAGCCCACTCTGGTAGGCGCCGTGGGCGGTCGAGAAATCGTACCGCTCCGTCGCCTCCCCGGCGAAGAACAGCCGCTGGTCGAAGGGACGAGCGAGACTATCGCGCGCACCCGCGCGCCCGGGAAGGGCATAGCTGTAGGCGCCGCCCACATGCTCCATCCGGCTCCAGGCGGACATGGCCAGCGGACGGAGCACGGCTCGGACCTCCGAGCCGAACAGCGCTGCAAGCTGATCGACGGCCTGGGCGAAGCCGGCCGCGGGGCCGCTCTCGGCCAGAGCCCGGGCCCCCTCCCCGCCGAAGAATCCTTCGATCACGGGGCGGCCGAACGGGCGGATATAGTAGGACCCCGTTCCGGCGTCGTGCGGATCACCGATCACATGGGTCTCGGGTTCGAACGGACCTTCTCCGACAATCTCCAGGAACAGCTTCTCGTTCCGACCGAGCGGCAGGCTTCCGGCGGCATGGCGCCAATCGTCGAGCGCGGCCGGCAGCCTGATCGTCCCGCCGGCGAGCACCGAAGTCGAGACGGTGAGGATGGCACTGCGCGCCGTGATCGAACCCGCACGCGTCACGATGCTCACACCGTCGGTGTCGAGATCGATGGCTTCAACCGGAGTGGCGAGGCGAAGCGCGACGGTGGGCGGAAGGCTCGCCGCCACGAGGGTCCCGTATCCCGCCGGCACCCGCCAGTTATACCTGGTCGAAGCCCTGTCGTAGGCGAGATAATCGGCAGCCGAGAGACGTTCGAGGCCGGCGCCGCTGATATAGCCGCTGATCGCCTGAAGGTAGGCATTCCATGCCCCGCCCGGCTCCAGGGCATCGGCGGCGCGATCTCCCGGCGGGAGCTCCCTGATCAGACGGTCGTGCCATGCGGCGTAAGCCTCATCGGCGGCTTCCTGCTCCGCCTGGGAGAAACCGAGGTCGCCATATTGCTGGTTCCAGGCCGACCGCCTGCGGTCGACGGCAAAGCCGGACGCTTCGGCGATGCGGACCCACGGATTGCGATCGGCCGAATGGAGCCAGCCGCAGCCGAGGTCGAGCGCATGCCCGGCGAGTTTCGCCGTGAAGGCACGGCCGCCGATCCGCTGCGACGCCTCCAGCAACAGCGTGGACACTCCGCTTTCTGCTAAACGGCGCGTAGCTCCAATCCCTGCGGCGCCACCTCCGATGATGACGACGTCCCAGTCGATCCCCATCCATTTCGTCCATTCGCTGCGATCATGCTCACCTACACCCGCGGCGTTCGAGCGTCCATGGCAAAGCCGACCGAGGCTTTCCCGCGCGATCCGTCCCGGGCCTCACGTCAATGGGCCGGAGGCGGCTTTTGTTCAGCCAGGGTCGCCCGGCGCTCCGGACACCATGGTCGCGGCTGGCAGGGATGGTCGATCCAGGCCTCGCGGATGGGCCGGACGATGCGATCGGCGCCGATCACGCGGAGAATCGGCTGGTACGGGCGCGGGAAGCGCCTCGCTGTCGCGGGTGATGGCCGTCGGCGTGTCTCCCCCCCTGCATGCGATCACAACTCGGTCTTATGGTCGCGGATCCGCATCCCCTGCCTCATCACCTCGAAGATGACCGCGGTCGACCAGCCGAACAGCAGCACGCCGTTCATGGCCGCCATGGGTCCGAGCAGGCGCCAGCGCTCTCCCGGCAGGACGTCGCCGTAGCCCAGCGTGGTATAGTTCACGAAGGCGAAGTACAGCACGTCGGCCCCGGGCGGAGCGACATCGAGGAACGCATAGGCGAGCGACCACGTGACGACCTCCGCCATGTGGGCGACCAGGAGCACTCCGACGACCGCCACCATGAGGACGGGAAGCCAGGTCCGGGCCGAACTGTGCTTCCATGTCAGGGCCCGGCGGCCGGTCGCCACGACCGCCGCCATCACCACCGCATGGATGGCGATGTTGCCCAGGCTGACGGCGCCACCCACGAGAAGCTGTCGCAACATGGCCCACCTATTGCGGCGCCGGGATGAGGTACAGGATGGCCGCGATGATGACGTAGAGCGCCACCAATTGTGCGCCTTTGAACCAGTTGGATTGGCCCGTGGTCGCAACCGTCGCGCCCAGGAGCACCGCCCCGAACAGCATCCACATCTCGGCCTGTGAGAACACCAGACGGAACTCCGCCGGCCCGATGGCCGGTGCGATCAGCACGAGGACGGGAGCAACGAAGAGGGCGATCTGCACGCAGCTTCCGAGGGCGATGCCGATGCTCAGGTCGACCCGGTCGGCCCGGCCCATGGCAATGGCCGAGCCGGACTCGGCGGCGCCGCCGACGAGCGCGAGCACGATCACTCCCATGAACATCTGCGACATGCCCAGCGAGTGGCCGGCCTGCTCGGCCGCCCCCACGAGGATCTCGCTCATCCATGCCGCACCGAGGGACGCGGCCAGCAGCGTCGCGACACCCCATGCGAGGCTGGGATGATCGTGCGTTCCGGTGTCGGCCGGGGTGCTCAGCTCGGCGAAGGTCTCCGGATGGGTTCTTAAGGAATAGAGCAGGAAGAGCCCATAAAGCGCGAGCAGGACGGCGGCCACGACGAGATCCAGGGTGGCATGCACCCCGAGGTGCGATTCCTCTTCCAGGACACGGTGGAAGGCGCTCGGGAGCGCCAGGCTGATCCAGGCGAGCACCATGGTCGACGAGTAGGTTCGCACCGCATCCGGATTGTACTTCTGACTGTGATGCCGGAGGCCGCCGAGCAGGAAGGACAGGCCGAGCGCCACCAGCAGATTGGCGAGCAGCGCTCCGACGATGGAGGCGCGGACCATCTCCACGAGGCCGGCGCGCAGGGCCGTCATGGCGATGATCAGCTCCGGCAGGTTGCCGAAGGTCGCGTTGAGCAGACCCCCGATCGTCGCCCCGGTATGGGCGGCCACATGCTCGGTTCCCTGGACGATGAGCTTGGCGAACGGCATGATGGCCAAGGCGGCACAGAAGAAGACGACACCGGCCGGAGCGATGCCCGCACGGTCGAGACTGGCGGCGACGGGCGCGAGAACCAGGAGCCACAGAAGGGATGGCTTCAGCAGGGAGGCCGCAGCTGCCGCGTGTGCGTCGGGATAGGGCTTGTCCGTCATGGCCTCGTCTCTTTCCCGCGTGGGTCCGAACAGCTCGGCTCACCGCCCATTATCGATCTCGACCGAGCCGCAGACCCCTCCGACCGGGCATTGCGCGACGTCGGCCGTCCTGACCCAGGCGGGACGGGCGGTCTCCCGGAAGGCGCAGAAGCTCCCATCGCGAACGTAGCGGTCGTAGGTGGCCGGTCCGGTGCGCAGCACGGCCGCGCCCCGCGAAGCCACGATCCCTCTGGCCTGGGCACAGGTCATCGCAAGGGTCGTCGAGCCGGACTGGGCGCCGGCACCCGTGACGAAGCCCGCAATGCCGGCGGCCACCAGGAGCGCCCTCATGGCTTCTCCGCCTTTCGAAAGGCACCGTACCCGAGCAGGAACTCGGCGCTTGATCGGATGGGACAACCGCTTGACACTTTGCGCCGCCGCATGGCGCGATCTCGGCGAGCCGATCGCCGCCCGTTCCCATCGGAGCGCCGAAGGCTCCGCCTTGATTCCAGCCTCGTCGCAGCGCCCGTCCAGGTGCCTCTCCCGTGGCGCCTTTCCCTTGGCGCCTCTCCCGTGGGGCTCATGGAGCCCGAACCGCACCGGTCAGACCGGGAGGCGCCCGCTATCGACGCGACGCCCATGGCCCAAACTGCCAAGCGCTTGTCCTCTTCCGTCAAGCACGGTGGTGCGGCCCGCCTACCATGTTGCATCGGTGGGCAGCAGAGGACGACGATTCGGTCCTCGGGGAGGTCACGATGAGACTTGCGGGATTCCTGGGCGCTGCCGGGCTCGGCCTGATCTTGATCATGTCCTCCGCCATGTCCGGCGCATTGGCGCAGAGCGGGCTCGCCCGGTTCCAGGGCGCATGGCTGTCGGGCAGCGCGGATTGCGCGGAGGTCTACGCCTCGTCCGGCAAGGAAGCATCGTTCAAGCGACCGGTCGACATCTTCGCTCCCGCCTTCATCGTGACCGGCAGCCGTCTGAGGACGCCCCAGGCGACGTGCCGCATCAAGTCCGCCCGGCCGACCGGGGACCGTCAGCTCCTCGTCCTCGACTGCGCCAATTCGGTGGCGGGCAGCGAGGTCCGGGTTCTCATGTCCCTGCAACCCGACGGCTCGCTGCGGCGCTACTTCAACGAGCGGGATACGACCGGCACGGAGTACAAGCAGTGCTCCCGGTGAGAGTCGGGAAATGAACCGACCCTGGGGCGCCGCTCCTCCCCTTCGGCCGGTTGAGGACAGTCTCAAACTGTCAAGACTCTGTCCCAAGCGATCAAGCACGACCCGCCGGCGGGTATAAGCTGTCCCGTTGCGGGCTGCGGGTCATCTGCGCCGCCGCCGGGATTGTGAAGCATGTGGGCCCGGTCCACATGGCCGAGCCAAACCCGAGCGCCGCCGATGAACGAGGCGGCACAGGTCCGGAAGGCCCCTAGCGCGTCGGACGGAAAAGTGGACCCGGTTTTCACTAGCGTGGCCCGCTGGGTCCGCCTCAACCGATGCGCCATTCAAGAGAAGGAGCCTCGGGCCCCAAAATGGGTGGCAAGATGGGGGACGAGGGGCGAGAG
>NZ_JAMXFI010000005.1:0-62839 GCF_025460875.1 Microvirga yunnanensis | reverse complement strand
TTATAAGGCGCCTCGTACCCGAATGTGGTTTCCACTTTGGGGACCGAGGCTCGAGAGAACCGGAGCGGACATCGAGCCCTTGGAGGCTGCCATGAAGAAACTTGCAACACTCGCCACGGCCGCGTTGATCCTGACGGGCAGTGTCGGGACGGCCGACGCACAATATTGGCGCGGGCCGGGCTGGGGCTATGGTGGGTACTATCGGTCGGGCTGGGGCGGCGGCGCCGTTGCGGCCGGACTGGTCGGCGGAGCGATCCTCGGTGGACTGATCACCGCGGCCGCCACGGCCCCTGCCTACGGGTATGGGTACGGCTATCCGGCCTACGGCTATGGCTATCCTGCCTACGCCCCGTGGCCAGGCTACTATTACCCCCGTCCCGCCTACTACTATCCCAGGCCGGTCTACTACGGCCCGGCCTACTATCCTCGCCCGGCCTATTACGGCCCGCGGGTCTATCCGCGCCGGGTCTATTACGGTCCCCGCTCCTATGGCGCCTATCGCGGTTACTACGGTCCGCGCTACCTGGGGCCCCGAGTGGCCTACCGCCGATACTATTGAGGATGTCGTGCTCTGGACGATGGCGTCCGCACGTCGTGAAGCCGCCCGTGCCTCCGTATCGCGGGGCACGGGCACGGCCTGTCACGGCTCGGCCCGGATGAACCGGTCGCCGCGGCTCCCTCGCAGTGAGGAGGGCATCGGGGGATGACGGAGGTGAGCCCACGAGCCGTGTCCCCGGATGGGGCGGCGGCTCCAGCCCGGCGCTGGATCGTCGTGGGCATGCTTTGCCTGCTCATGCTCGTCAACTTCGCCGACAGAGCGGTTCTCGGTCTGGCCGCTGTCCCGATCATGCGGGACCTGGGGCTGAGCCATACCGAGTTCGGTCTGATTGCCGCGAGCTTCTTCACCTTCTTCTCGCTGAGCGCTGTGATCGGCGGCTTCCTGGTGAACCGGATCGACACCACGTGGGTGCTGGCCGGTCTTGCGCTGATCTGGTCCCTGTGCCAGTTGCCGCTGCTGCTGCCGGCCACCGTCGCGGCCTTGGTGGCCAACCGGGTGCTCCTTGGCCTCGGCGAAGGCCCCGCCTACCCGGTGGCGGTGCATGCCGCTTACAAGTGGTTCCCGAGTGAGCACCGGGCGTTGCCGACGAGCGTGATAGCTGTCGGAGCCCTGGCGGGTAACGGGATCGTGGCGCCGGTGATCGTCACCATCATTGCCGCCTGGTCGTGGCAGGCTGCCTTCGGGCTGCTCGGTGTGCTCGGCCTCGTCTGGTGCGGCGCCTGGCTGATGGTCGCCCGCGAGGGCCCCCTTGTCGACAAGGGCCGTGTCGCGGGCAGCACCGCCGAATCCGAGAAGCCGATGCCATACCGCCGCCTGCTCGGATGCCGAACGGTGGTCGGGGTCGAGATCGTCGGCTTCAGCGCCTATTGGCTTCTCACGATAGCGATCGTCTGGCTGCCGGCCTTCCTGCACCAGGCCTTCGGCTACACGCCGATCCAGGCCGGTTGGATCATGATGCTGGTTTCTCTCGGCCAGATCGTTCTGCTGCCCGGCGTATCCGGCCTTTCCGACAACCTCAAGCAGCGGGGCGTTTCGAGCCGGATCGCAGGCGGATGGATGGGATGCGCGGCGGTCCTCGCGGCGGGCCTGATGGTGATCCTGATGTCGCTCGCCACCGGCTCGCTGCTCGTGATCGTCTGTACGGTGGTGGCGTTCTCTCTCTGCAACGTGATGTTCGTGCTCGGCCCCGTCCTGGTCGCCGAGGTCACACCGGTCGCGCAGCGCGGAGCTACCCTCGGCATGGTCAACGCCGTCACGACGCTGGCGGGTCCTCTCGCCCCGACTTTCATGGGGCTGGTGGTCGATGCCGGTGCCGGAACGCCCGAGGGAACCCGCAACGCACTCCTGCTTGCAGGCCTTCTCGCCGTCGTCGGCGCCTCTGCCGGGTTCGTCCTGATCGACCCGGAGGCCGACCGGGCTCGGGACGCCTCGTCGCTTCGGATGGAGCGGTCTTCAGCCTGAGACGGGCCGGCAGCCCTGCCGGTGTCGAGAGCTCCTGCGAAAGTCCCTCACCGTCCGGAGCGGCCTCCCTCGTTCATGGCCCTGGTGCACAGCGCCATCAGGCGGGTCATCTCGGATCCGTAGTCGCGCAGGGTCTCCTCGATCCAGCGGGTCTGAATCGCCGTGGCGTCCGTCGGGCTCTTGCAGCCCAGCATGTCCCGGGCGGCCTCGCCGTCCTTTCCGAGCCGCATCGAGACGAATTCGATCATCTCGCGATGGCATTCGGCCGCGACGGCGATCCACGTCTCGGCGGACTTCGCCAGGGCCTGGCCGCCGTCCCCGGCCATCGTCAGTGCATCGCTGCCGCGCCGCATCTCGGACGTGGCTGACATCTTCGGCATGGTGGCCATGTTTTGTCCTCCGTTTGGCATCAATGCCCGCCGAGCACCAGGGTCTGGATCGGAAACACCAGCGCCTGGATGCGCAGGATCATCGCGTGCACGAGACCGACGGCATCCACCCCGTGAAGGGCGAGCCCCTTCAGGGTGCCGACCTGCCCCGAGGCGATCAGGTCGTGGTTGCTCGTATAGGCGTTGGCGATGCAGCTGCTGCCCGGCGTCACGCCATCGAACCCATCCGCGTAGAGCGGCTCGAGAAAGACCAGGATCGTGCCCGGCCGGACCACCTGCTGCGCGTCGAGCAACTGCTCGCCGCTGCGGATCTGGCCGGCCGCGATGAAGTCCTGCACGCCCGTCACGACCATCGGGATGACCGTCCAGGGCTTCGACGCGCAGGTCGCTTCCGCCACCATGCCGACCTTCATGACCTGGGCCTCGATCTGACCGAACCCGGCCTGCAGGCGCCCGCGCCCGGCCCCTTCCGGAATCAGGACGCCGGCAGGACGCATCAACGGGTTGACGACGTCGCCCACGCGCAGGGTGAACTGCTCCACCTGCCCGTTCACGCCCGCCCGCACCACGGTCTTGTCCAGCTCCACCTGGGCCTGAGCCAGCTCGGCTTCGGCGCTGGCCTTCTCGGCGGGAAGCAGGGTCGAGATCCGCGTCTCGGCCTGTTCCCTGGCCGCCGTGGCGGCGTCGATGGTGCCCTGGCGCCCCTGCACGGTGACCTGGAGACGCTCGATGTCGCGCGTGGCAACGGCGCCTGGATTGCGGCGGTAGATCTCCTGCTTCGTCTCCAGCTCGTCGACCGCCTGTTGATAGGCGCTCCTCGCCTCGACGATCCTGCCTTCCGCCGCCGCGACATCGGTCCGCGCCGCCACCAGTTCGGCATCGACCTGGGCGATCTTGCGGCGCGCGGTCTCCGCCGCCGCCTCCTGCTTCGAATTGTCGAGCCGGAAGATCGGCGCGCCTTGTCTGACCGCGCCGCTCACGCCGTCGACGAAGATCTCGGCAACGCGCCCGTTGGTCTCGGGCAGGATCGGGATGGTGCGGAAGAACGCCGTGGCGTTCGTGGTCGACGGATGATTGTAGAAGATCACCGTGATCAGCCCGATGGTGAGCATCAGGCATGTGATGATGCCCCAGCGCAGTTCGAACCACACGGAGAAGAGCGTGATCTCCTTGCCGAGGCGCTTGCCCTGGCCGTAGCGGCGGTAGAGATAATCCGGCAGGATCGTCAGCAGGGAGCAGAGAAGAAGCTCAAGCATGGGTCCGCTCCTTCGGGGTCCGGGACAAGGCGATGGTCTTCGGCACTTGAACCGGGTCACTGCCGGCCGCTTCCGCCGTGGTGGCGCTCTCGCCCATCTCATCCGGCGCCTCGCCGGCACCCTCGCCGGGCTTCAGGCCGGCGATCCTTTCAAGCGATCCGGCGATCCGGCGAAGCGGATTGCCGAAATCCGGAAGGTCGATCAGGGCAAGCAGGAGACCCGCCACCCAGAACAGGTGCACATGGGTGAACAGGGCGAGCAGCCCGAGCACGGCCACGATCTCGAATTGGAGCTTGTGCGACCTGTGCGCCATACGCTCGGGCAAGGTGTGCAGTCGCAGGAACAGCAGGCCGACAGCCAGCACCGCGAGCACCAGGAACACCGCCACCACGACCATCAGGACATCGGTCTCGCCCGGCGCGGCGATGAACATCGGCAAGTGCTGTGGGGCGGCAGGATGCAGATTCAGCGACGCGGCCATGAAGGCTCTCCCAAGATCATCCAGGCTCCGGGCCCGAGGACGGCCGGCCCGGGGGCGGCCGGCGGCTTGGGCAACGGGACATCGAACGTCATCATCGGCAACTCCCTTTGTCGCCCCTCGGTCCCAGGGCGGTCCGATCACGCCATGATGCTGAGGCCGCCGTCGACATAGGTGGTGGTCCCCGTCAGCCGTCGCGCGAAGGGTGTGGTCAGGTAAGCGGCGGTCAGGCCGACGTCGTCGATGTCGACCAGCTCGCCGATGGGCGCCCGCTCGATGGCCTCGGTGAGAAGCACGTCGAAGTCCTTCAGTCCGGAGGCCGCGCGGGTTTTCAAGGGACCGGGAGACACGGCATGCACCCGGATGTGCCTGTCGCCCAGCTCGAACGCGAGATAGCGCACCGCGCTCTCCAGCGCGGCTTTCACCGGCCCCATCAGGTTGTAGTTCGGGACCACCTTGTTGGCGCCGTGATAGCTCATCGCGAGCAGCGTGCCGCCTTCCTTCATCAACGGCTCCGCCAGGCGGGCCATACGGATGAAGGAGTGGCAGGAGATGTCCATCGCCACCTTGAAGCCTTCGCCGGAGCTGTCCAGAAGACGGCCCTGGAGATCGTCCTTCGGAGCGAACGCAATGGAATGGAGGGCGATGTCGAGGCTGCCCCAGGTCTCCCCGATCCGCCCGAACACGGCTTCGAGCTCGCCGTCGCGCCCCACGTCGCAGGGCGCGAAGATCGGCGCGCCGAGCTCCTTCGCAAGGGGCTCGACGTAGGGTCGGGCCTTCTCGTTGAGATAGGTGATCGCAAGGTCCGCCCCGAGCTGGCGGAACACACGGGCGCAGCCATAGGCGATCGAGTGCTCGTTGGCGATGCCGATGACGAGCGCCCGCTTGCCGTGCAGGATGTTCGACTGAAGCGCGCCCGGAGGCAGTTCGGCCGGATGATCGTTCATGTCCTTGGTCTCGCACGTCTGGTGTCGCGGGTCTCACGGTGGCCCCTGGTCCGCGTCATTGCCTCCGGACGGCCGCCGGTCCGGTCCTTCATCAGTTTCACCGTGATCGGCTCACGCTTGTCTCCGCTTCCGGCCTCGTCCGCGGCGAGCAGTCGCCTGATCTCGGCCAGCAAGGCGGTCTGCTCCCCGTTGGCTTCGATCCGGCCTTCGACCCGGTCGAGCAGGTCGAGCAGACCACGCCGGTCCTCGGAGGTTCGCAGAAGCTTCGGCAGCGCCGAGAGTGCCTTCGCCGGCTCGTAATCGACGATGTAGGACTGCTCCCGGATGATCCCGCGAGCCGCTTCCGCCGGCATGTCGACAAGTCCGATGTCCTTGCCGACGAGCTCGCGGGCCCGCTTCATGGCCGAGAGCCTGCGACGGCCTGTACCGGCCTTCATCAGCAGGAGCGCCGTGCGGACGAAGGCCCGCGTCCGGTCGCCCTCCGCGATGCGGGACAGGGCCTCCTTGACCGAACGGGTATCCCGGACATCGACGGCCCGCGCTTCCGGGGCGCCCGCCGGTTCTTCGGCCGCCATGCCGATTCCGGCCGGCCCATAGGTCCGGAAGAAGGTGTTCTCCACGGTGGCGTCGCGCAGGTCGCGATAGAGGTCCCAGGAGGCGGAGGTCGTGGCGGCCGTCCAGCGCTCCATGTTTGCCATCGGCCCTTCGTTGTCCCGTGGGGCCCGGTTCGCCCTGGCCATGTCGGCCATGCCCTTGAGGGGCCACAGGAAGGGATTGAGGTCCGACACCGCCCAGCGTTGCGCCCGTTGCGGGTGCAGCGCCCGCCTGACGGCCGCTCCCGTGGGCGTCACCACGGCGGATACGGCGGGATGGACGACGGTTTCGTAGGTCGACGCGAGCATCTCGGAGGTTGCTTCGACGGCCTGGAACGGCATCTCGTCCTTGCGGCCGTATTTTTGCAGGACCTGAAGGTCCTCGACCCGACGCTCGGTGAGCAGCACGTCGTAGCGCACGCTCCCGTCCACCTTCTGCTCCTCGACCTGCATGCCGTAGAGGCCGGGCGGCAGATGCTCGATGTACTCGATCAGGTCGACGATCTGGGTGTGCTCGCGCTTGGCCACCGCGCCGGAGACGAAGATGCCCAGATGGCCGACGCTCTTGTGCATCAGGCCCACGATGACCTGCCCGTTCGCCTTGAGGGCCTCCGTCGTCGGATAGAGGTCGGCGACCCAGTTGAAGGCCTGTTGCGGCGGCGTGATGTTGTCGCCGAGGGACGCGAAGACGATGATCGGCGACTGGATCGCCCGCAGATCGAATGCCCGTCCCTCGGACCACTCGGCGTCTCCGTCGGCGAGGTTGTTGCCGACGAACAGGTTCTCGACGATCCACCTGATCTCGTCCCGACCCATCAGGAAGAACCCGCCCCACCAGCGCTCGAACTCCAGGAAGCGCTCCGGCTCGGTGTCGATCTTGGAGAAGAGGGTGTAGTACTTGTCGAAGTAGGTGTTGGCCGGGTTGAGATACTCGAAGTTCTCGACCAGATGGGCCCCGTCGAACTGACCTGCTCCGAGATCGCTGGCCAACAGCGCGGGCCAGGTGCCTCCGAGCATTCCGCCGGCATAGCGCATCGGGTTCTCGCCGTCATTGCCGGCCCAATAGGACATCGGCGCCCCGTTGATCACGATCGGGCCGACCAGATCGGGCTCCAATGCCCCGACCAGCATGGAGGCCCATCCACCCTGGCAGTTGCCGATCACCACCGGCCTGCGGGTCTTGGGATGGCGCTCGCCGACCATGCGGAGGAACTCGGCCTCGGCGCGGGACACGTCCGCGAGGGTCTGCCCCGGCATCGGTTCGGGAAAGAAGATCACGAAGTAGACCGGATGGCCCGCCTTGAGCGCCACGCCGACCTGCGAGTCCTGCTTGAAGCCGCCGATCCCCGGCCCATGGCCGGCCCGGGGATCGATGATGACGAAGGGGCGGCGCTCCGGGTCCGTGGTGACGCCGTCCGGCGGGACGATGCGCACGAGGGCGTAGTTGACGGGCCGCTCGAACGTCCTGGCATCGGCGATCATCTCCCACTCGAAGTCGAGGAGCGGCGGCTTGCCGGCCTTCTCGTGCTCGAGCCAGTTGTTGCCGCGCTGGCGCAGGGTATCCCAGAACAGGATGGAGCGCTGCGTGAAGTCGAGCCAATAGGAGCCGGCATCGCGCCAGACGTCCAGAGGTGTCGCCGCACGGGCCGTACCTTGCCGCAAGGGTTCGCCGGCGACCGCCAGGGCGTCGAGGTAGTGCCGCCATGCGTTCGCGCACCGCTCGAGGTAGACCTGGGCGACCGTGGCCTGTGCCCGGGCGATCGTCTCCACACGCGCCGGGGCCGGATCGTCATCACGCCCGGTCCGGGGTTCGACCTGCTGTTTTCCTGTTCGCATCATCGCCGTCCGTACGAGAGGGTCTCAGGCGGATGTCACCGCTTGGTTTCGCCCCATTTGAGGAAGAAGCCGACATCGCCCGGCATTCCGCCCGGCCAATCGATGATCAACGCGCTCAGCTTGAAACCGGCGTCGCGGAGCTGGTCGCGCCAGAGCTCATAGGCCTGGCGCGGCCGCCCGGTGAGCGTTTCGGGCCAGGCGGGATCGCCGTTGTTGATCGCCCGCCCATGGTCCGAGCACAGGGCATTGGGGAACCGCATGACCATCAGTTCCGTCTGGCCGCGCTCAGCCGCAGCGCGCAGCTTCGCCTTCAGCGGCACGAGGATGTCCCTCAACTGCTCGGTCGTCAGTTCCAGCGGCTCGGACATCCGTTTGATCAGATCCTGGCGCGCCTTCTCGGCCCGATCCATGCCGTCCATGGACTTTGACGCCTTCGCCATCTTCATCTCGGTCATGTAGTTGCGCAGGTCCGCGGCCGACATGAACGTCTCGTCCCCAAGCTGGTCCTGGGTCTTGCCGTCGTCCGGCTTGGTTTTCAGCGTTTCCATGACTCAATCTCCCTGTTCATGATGCAAGCTGCTCCCGGGTCGCGCCGAGCACGCGAGCCGTCTGCCGTGCGATCACCAGTTCCTCGTTGGTGGGAATGACCCACGCGGCCGGCCCGGTGCCGAATGTGATCTGGGGGCCCCCGGCCCTGTTGGCCGCCTCGTGAAGGCTGAACCCAGCCCAGGACAGGCCGGCGATCACCTCGGCGCGGGTCGCCACGTCGTTTTCGCCGATGCCGGCCGTGAAGACGAGCCCGTCGATGCCGCCGAGCGCCGCCACGAGCGATCCGATCTCGCGGGTGATGCGATAGACGAAAAGGTCGATGGCGCGCCTGGCAGCCGGATCGCCTGCAGCCCTGGAGCGAAGAACCCGCATGTCGTTCGAAATGCCGGACACCCCGAGGAGGCCGGACTTGGTGTAGAGCATGCGCTCCGCGTCCTCAGGGGATAGCTTCATCTCGCGGAGCATGAAAAAGACGACGCCCGCATCGATGGCGCCGCAGCGGGTGCCCATCGGCAGGCCGTCGAGCGCGGAGAACCCCATGGTGGTCGCGATGCTGACCCCGCCCTTGAGCGCGCACAGGCTCGCCCCGTTGCCGAGATGGGCGACGACCACCTTTCCGCCGGCAATACGTGGATCGTAATCACCGAGGATGGACGCGATGTAGTCGTAGGACAATCCGTGGAAGCCGTAGCGCCGCACCCCGAGGTCGCGCATCTCCCGCGGCAGGGCGAACAGGCTCGCGATGTCGGACTGGGTCTGGTGGAAGGCCGTGTCGAAGCAGGCAACCTGCGGCAATCCGGGCAGCCGGCGGCGAACGATCCGGATCGGCTCCAGATTGTGGGGCTGGTGCAGCGGAGCCAGCGGCACCAGAGCCTCGAGCGACTCGATGACGGAATCGTCGACCTGCACCGGAGCGGAGAAGGACTGCCCGCCATGCACCACCCGGTGTCCGATGGCGGCAAGCTTTCGTCCCTCCTGGTGGGAGCGCAGCCACGACACGAGATGCATCAGGGCCTCCTCGTGCCCGATCCGGTCGCCGGAACTCCAGGTCATCTCGTCGAGGGCTGTCCCGTCCGTGTCCTTGACGACGAAGTGTGCCGATCCCCCGAGCCCCTCATAGAGGCCCTTCCAGACCAGCCTCGGCTCTGCTTCGTCCACCATGTCGAAGACCTGGAACTTGAGGCTCGAGGATCCCGCATTGAGGACGATGAGGACGGGGATCATGGCTCAGACCTCCGGGATGGCGAGCTTTGCGCGCTGCGCGTCCGCGACCAGCGAAGCGACCGCGCAGGACGCCAGTCGGGTGATCGTCGAGTCCGCCCGGCTGGTGAGGATGACCGGCACGCGGGCGCCGAGCACGATGCCGGCCGCATCGGCGTCGGCCAGGAAGGACAGACTCTTGGCCAGCATGTTGCCCGCCTCGAGATCCGGCACCACGAGGACGTTGGCCTGCCCTGCGACGGGCGACTCGATCTTCTTGATCTTGGCCGCGCCGAGGTCGATGGCGTTATCGAGGGCGAGCGGCCCGTCGAGAATGCCGCCGGTGATCTGCCCGCGGTCAGCCATCTTGCACAACGCCGCGGCCTCGATGGTGGAGGGCACCTTCGGGTTCACGGTCTCCATGGCCGACAGGATCGCGACGCGCACGGGATCGACCCGGAGGGCCCGGGCGAGGTCGATGGCGTTCTGCACGATGTGAACCTTGTCCTCCAGGGTCGGGGCGATGTTCACCGCGGCGTCGGTGATGATCAGCGCGGTCTCATGGGTCGGAACGTCCATGACGAAGCAGTGGCTGATCCGGCGGGCGGTGCGCAGGCCCCCTTCGCGACGCACGATGGCGCCCATGAGCTCGTCCGTATGCAGGCTGCCCTTCATCAGGGCTTCAGCCTGCCCGGATCTCACAAGGTCGACGGCCGCTTCTGCGGCGGCGTGACTGTGCTGGGCATCGACGATGCGCATCGCGGACACGTCCTTGCCGAGCGCCGCCGCGGTGGCCGTGATCCTGGCCTGAGGCCCGACGAGGATCGGCTCGATGAGGCCGAGATCCGTCGCCTCGAACACGGCCCCCAGGGAGGCCGCATCGCAGGGGTGCGCCACCGCGACCTTCAGCTTCGGAAGGGACTGGGCGACCGCCACCAGCCGGTCGTACTTGTCGTGCCGCCGCCGATCCTGGGACATGTCTTGGGATTGAACCGCAACCGTCATGCTGGCCTCCGCGCTCTGCTCCCGCTAGAGCCTCGGACGTGAAAAGTGGACACCACTTTTGGGATTCATCCGAGGTTCCCTCTCTTGACCGGCGCATCGGATGACGCGGCCCTCCGGGTCCGCACGATGCGCTAGACGGTCGCCTCAGGTTGCCGGAGGTGTGAGTATGGCGGCTCCATTCCCGGCTGCTTGACCTGTTGGGCCATCGTGTTGACAGTTTTGGACTGCGGTCCCGAAATGACCGGCCGTCACGTACGGCCATGTCAGGTGGGATCGCCCGTGCGGCGGCTCGAAGGAACGCCGGAATCCCGGTGGCGCCGCTTGTGGATCCGGGGCGCTTTGCGAAGACCTGGGTGATCGCTGCGCCATGCCGAAGGCGTGTGTCCCGACCAGCGCCGGAAGGCGCGCGTGAACGCGCTCAGTTCGGAGTATCTCAAGACTGCCGCGATCTGGCTCAGCGGCATGTCGGTATTTTCAAGAAGATCGCAGGCGATCTCGAAGCGGATCTCGTTCGCCACCTGCCGGAAGGCGAGGCCCTGATTGCGCAGGTGCCGGCTCAAGGTGCGCCGATGCATGGAAAAGAGACGGGCGACGCTCACCGCGGAGCAGGTGTCCCGGAACAGTTCGATCCGAAGCACCCGGCGAAGATCGTCGGTCAGGGAGTCGAGTCCAGAGGCCGAGGGCGCTTCGTCCGCCCGGCGGGTGAACGACATCTCCATCGCTCCTTCCCCTTTCCTGCACCGTTCAGCGCCGCGCGCAATCCACAGAGCACGGGCGAGATCCCATCTGGGCATTCTTGGACGCTACGTTACGGGAATGGCCGCGTTCCGCCCTGCCGGGTCGACGACGCGGAAGCATTCTAGGCCAAGGGGAGCGGGATGCTTGACCGGTCTGGACAATCTCTTGACAGTTTATGCCGCAGGCCGTCCGCGACGGCGGCATCCCGCTTCAAGCCGGGGCACCTGCCCGCACGCGCGTCGGTTCGGCCGCCGCATGATCGAGACTCCAGCTTGACTGAAGTCCGGCCTGTCCCGTCGATCGGGCATTGCACTTCTCAAAGTGTCAAGCGAATGTCCCTTTCGGTCAAGCACCGCCGCCCGGGCATCCTAAGATCATGCTCAAGGGAAGGATATCCTTCCGGCAAGAACGGAAGCGGAGACGCCCGCAGGCCCGTGGCGCCTCCAAATTCCGAACAGGAGGACGCGCCATGACTCGCTCCAGCCAGGACGACGAGCTGCTTTCCACACCGTCCGAACCCGTCAGCCCTCCCGCGGGCATCGACCGCCGGACCTTCTTCGTCCGCCATGCCGCGATCGGCGCCGCGGCCGTGATGACCGGCACCACCTGGGCGCCCGAGGCCCGAGCCCAGCAGGCCGCGACGGAAGCCGCCGCGCAGCAGGCCAAGCGGGAAGCGGCTGGCGGCGACGCCGGCCTCAAGATGAGTTCGGCACTGTCACCGGATCTCGACGTCGTCAAGTCGTCGAAGGGGCCGGTCATGACGGTGGCGGACGAGTTCTACAAGGTCGGCCCCGGTCCTTCGAGCTCCCATACCATCGGGCCGATGCGGATCACCTACGACTTCTACCAGCGCGTCGCGAAGCTCCCCGCGGACCAGCTCTCGCAGGCCACCGGCCTCAAGGTCCATCTCTTCGGCAGCCTGAGCGCCACGGGCAAGGGCCATGGCACCGAGCGCGCCGCCCTCGCCGGCCTGGTGGGCAAGGAGCCGGCGACGGTCGACCCGCGCTTCCTCGACGAGATGATCGCCAAGCCCGACCAGACCTATCCCGTGAAGGTCGGGAACAAGACGTTCAACCTGTCGCTCGCCGACATCGTCTATGATGCGACCAAGGGCGACTTCCCGCACCCGAACACCATGACGGCCCGCCTCATGGCCGGCGACAAGGTCCTGTACGAGCAGGAGTACTATTCGGTCGGCGGCGGCTTCATCGAGTGGAAGGGCTACGAGCCGCCCAAGAAGGGGGCGCCGAAATACCCCTATGCGACCATGAAGGAGCTGCGGCAGCACGCGGAGGCCAACGACCTCTCGGTCGCCGACGTCATGATGGCGAACGAGATCGCCGTGTCCGGCAGGAACGAGGAAGAGATCAACGCCTTCCTGGACAAGATCGCCAACGCGATGATCGCCACGGTGAAGACCGGCCTGTCCTACAAGGACGACGTTCTGCCCGGGCCGATCAAGCTCCACTCCAAGGCCGCCACGGTCTACGAGCGGGCGATGGACGACACCTACATGAGCGACAGGGCCATCGGTCTGGTCTCGGCCTTCGCCCTGGCGGCGTCCGAGGAGAATGCCCGCGGCCATCTGGTCATCACGGCGCCGACCGGCGGGTCGGCGGGCGTGATGCCGGCCATCGTCTATGCGCTGACGCAGAGCGGCCGGGCGGTGCCGATGGACAAGATCCGCCAAGGTCTTCTGGCCGGCCTGGCGGTCGGCTACCTGTGCAAGCACAACGCCACGCTGGCCGCCGCGGAAGGCGGCTGCCAGGCCGAGATCGGCGTCGCGTCCGCGATGGCCGCCGCGCTGATCACGCAGGTCCTGAACCAGCCGCCGCGGGTGATCGAGAATGCCGCCGAGTCGGCCCTCGAGCATCACCTCGGCATGACGTGCGACCCCGTCGCGGGCTATGTGCAGGTCCCTTGCATCGAACGCTGCGCCTTCGGGGCGGTGAAGGCCTGGGCGGCCGCCATGATCGCCACCAACGAGATCGCGAGCCGGCACCGGGTCGATCTCGACACGACGATCAAGACGCTGTCCGACACCGCCAAGGACATGAACCCGAAGTACAAGGAAACGAGCGAGGCCGGCCTCGCCCAGAACCTGGTGCTCTGCTGAGGCGCCCGGCGGCGCGTGCGAGCCGCGTGAGCGTACCGAACGATGCCGCCATAGGCATCGTGGAAGGAGACCGTCATGGCCGATGAAGCTGTTGCTGCGCAAGGATCCGCCGATACGCTGAAGCACCCCGTCGGAGAGCCGCAAGCCCCACGGGGCCGGGGCGGCGCCTCTCCGGACGACGCGGCTTCGGTGCACGGGTGGGCCGGCTTCGCGCCCGGGCGCTGGCAGACCACCGTCGATGTCCGCGACTTCATCCAGCGCAACGTCACGCCCTATGATGGTAACGAGACTTTCCTGTCCGGTCCCAGCGAACGGACGAAGGCCGTCTGGGCGAAGCTGCAACCATACTTCCAGGAGGAGATCCGCAAGGGCGTCATCGACGTCGATGCCAAGACCCCATCCTCGATGACGGCTCACGCGCCGGGCTATATCGACCGCGACAACGAGGTCGTCGTCGGCCTGCAGACCGACGCGCCGTTCAAACGCGCCATCATGCCCTATGGCGGCCTGCGCATGGTCGAAGCCGGACTGAAGGCGGCCGGCTTCGAGCCGGATCCCATCGTGCACGAGACCTTCACCAAGTACCGCAAGACCCACAACGACGGCGTCTTCGATGCCTATACGCCGGAGATCATGGCCTGCCGCCGCAGCCACATCATCACCGGCCTGCCCGATGCCTATGGCCGCGGCCGGATCATCGGCGACTATCGCCGGGTCGCTCTCTACGGCACCGACAAACTGCTGGCGGCCAAGCGTGGCGAGCGGGCGCTTCTCGACGCCAAGTGGCCGACCGACGACGTCATCCGCGACCGCGAGGAGCTGGCGGAGCAGATGCGGGCCCTGGCCGATCTCGCAGCCATGGCGAAGGGCTACGGCTGCGACGTCACGCGGCCCGCGGCCGATGCCCGCGAGGCTGTGCAATGGACGTATTTCGGCTATCTCGGCGCCATCAAGGAGGCCAATGGCGCGGCCATGTCCATCGGCCGCATCTCGTCCTTCCTCGACATCTACATCGAACGCGACCTGAAGAGCGGCGCCCTCGATGAAGCGGGCGCCCAGGAACTCATCGACCAGCTCGTCCAGAAGCTGCGCATCGTCCGCTTCCTGCGCACGCCCGATTACGACGCCCTGTTCTCGGGCGACCCGTACTGGGCCACCGAATGCGTCGGCGGCATGGACCTCAACGGCCGTCCCCTGGTCACCCGGACCAGCTTCCGCATGCTGCATACCCTGACGAATCTCGGTCCGGCGCCGGAGCCCAACATGACCGTGCTCTGGTCGAAGCAGTTGCCCGACGGCTTCAAGCGCTACTGCATCAAGGTTTCGGCCGAGACCTCGTCGATCCAGTACGAGAACGACGATCTCATGCGCCCCTATTGGGGAGACGATTACGGCATCGCCTGCTGCGTCTCGGCCATGCGCATCGGCAACCAGATGCAGTTCTTCGGGGCGCGGGTGAACCTCGCCAAGTGCCTGCTCTACGCCATCAACGGCGGGCGGGACGAGGTCAGCGGCGAACAGATCGGCCCGGCATCGACGCCCGTGACCGGCGACGTCCTGGACTACGACGACGTCATGGCGAAGTTCGACGGCATGATGGAATGGCTGGCGCGGACCTATGTCCATGCCATGAACTGCATCCACTACATGCATGACAAGTACTATTACGAGCGCCTGGAAATGGCGCTGCACGACCAGCAGATCCTGCGCACGATGGCCTTCGGCATCGCCGGCCTGTCGGTGGTGGCCGACAGCCTGTCGGCGATCAAGCATGCCGAGGTCAGGCCCGTCCGGCGCGAGGACGGCCTGATCGTCGACTACGAGATCACCGGCGCCTATCCGCAATACGGCAACAACGACGACCGCGTCGACGCCATCGCGGCCGATCTCGTTTCCGCCTTCATGAAGAAGATCCGCAAGCATCCGACCTACCGCAACGCGGTTCACACCCAGTCGGTGCTGACGATCACGAGCAATGTCGTCTACGGCCGGCATACCGGCAATACGCCGGATGGCCGCAAGGCCGGCGAGCCGTTCGCCCCGGGCGCCAATCCGATGCACGGCCGCGACAGCCACGGCTGGCTGGCCTCCTGCCTGTCGGTGGCGAAACTCCCCTATGCGGATGCGCAGGACGGCATCAGCTACACGGTGTCCATCACGCCGAGCCTCAACCGTCTCGACCAGGGCGAGAAGATCAAGCAGGCCGTGAAGGTGCTCGACACCTATTGCGGTCAGGGCGGGTTCCACATGAACCTCAACGTCCTCAACCGCGACACCCTGCTCGACGCCATGGAGCATCCCGACAAGTACCCGCAACTGACCATTCGGGTGTCCGGCTACGCGGTCAACTTCGTGCGTCTCACCCGGGAGCAGCAGATGGACGTGATCAGCCGGACCTTCCACGGTGAGTGAGGCTTGACGCCATGGCCGACGAGCCCTGGGCCCATAGTCGCTACGACCTGCAGCAGGCACGATCTCCGGATGCGCCGGAGACGGAAGGCTTCAACGATCCCAGGGGCGAATTCGGGTGGATCCATTCCTACGAGACCGGGTCCACCCTCGACGGGCCTGGAATCCGGGTCGTGGTGTTCATGAGCGGCTGCCTGCTGCGCTGTCTCTATTGCCACAATCCGGACACGTGGCATCTCAAGGACGGGACGCAGGTGTCGTTCGAGCGCGCCAGGACCGCGCTTCAGGCCTATGCCGCGCCGCTGCGCGCCATGGACGGAGGCCTGACGATCTCGGGCGGCGAGCCGCTGGTTCAACTCCACTTCACCCAGCGGCTCTTCGCGGCCGCCAAGGGGATGGGCCTGCACACGGCCCTCGACACGTCGGGTTTCCTCGGCGCGCGGGCCGACGACGCGTACCTGCGCCAGGTCGATCTCGTGCTGCTCGACATCAAGTCCTGGGACCCGCAGACCTATCGCCGCGCCGTGGGCCAGGACGTCAGGCCGACCTTGCAGTTTGCGGAGCGGCTGGCGGCCCTCGGCAAGCCGGTCTGGGTCCGGTTCGTGCTCGTTCCCGGTCTGACCGACGATCCCGCCAATGTCGAGGGCATCGCCCGCTTCGTCGCGCCGATGAAGAACGTCGAGTGGGTCGAGGTCCTCCCGTTCCACCAGATGGGCGCGTTCAAGTGGAAGGCCATGGGCCTGACCTACGAGCTGTCCGACACGCCCTCCCCGTCGCCCGCGCTGGTGGAACGGGTCCTAGGCCAATTCCGGGATGCGGGCTGTCGCGCAAGATGAGAGGACACGATGCTCGATCTCGTTCGCACCCTGCTCGAGGCCTCGCCCCTGCTGGCGCTGTTCCTCGCCATTGCGGCCGGCTACGCGCTCGGACAGATCTCGTTCGCCGGCGTCTCCTTCGGGGCCGGCGCGGTGCTGTTCACCGGTCTGATCATCGGGGCGATCGCCCCGAAGGCGGCGCCTCCCGGACTGGTCGGCACGCTCGGCCTCGTCATGTTCGTCTACGGCGTCGGCATTCAGTTCGGTCCCCAGTTCTTCTCGAGCCTGAAAGGCCCCGGCCTCAAGTACATTGCCCTCGCGACCGTATCCGTGGTCGCCTCGCTCCTGATGGCCATGGCGCTGGCAGGCCCCCTCGGCATCTCGATGGGAACGGCCGCCGGATTGTTCGCCGGCTCCGGCACCAGCACGCCGACCCTGCAGGCCGCCCTGGCGGCGGCGGGCAACCAGGATCCCGCCATCGGCTACTCGGTTTCCTATCCCTTCGGCGTCGTCGGCCCGATCATCCTGATGACCGTCATGGCCGCCTGGGTCAAACCCACGTTCAAGGCCCCGTCCCAGAGCGTCCGGGTGGCCGAGCTGACCCTCGAGTCCACATGCGAGGATCGGACGGTCGAGGAGGTCTCCGCAACCCTCCCATCGGACCTGAAGATCGTGGCGGTCCGACAGCATCACGTGAATGCGCCGCCGGTCGCCGGAACGAGACTGCACGAAGGCGACGGATTGCTTCTGGTCGGCAACCCGGCCAGCATCGAGCGGGCGAAGGCGGCCATGGGACACGAGGAGCCCGGGCGCATCAGCCGTGACCGGGCCAACTACGACGTGGCGCGGGTCTATGTGTCGAAGCCGGCCTTCGTGGGCAAAGGCGTCCACGAGATCCCGCTTCCGGATTTTCCCGTGGTCATCTCGCATGTCCGCCGGGGCGACGCCGACATCATGGCGTCGTCCGACCTGACGCTCGAGTTCGGCGACCTCCTGGTGGCGGCGGTCCCGTCGAACCGGAAGGCGGATCTCCAGCGTCACTTCGGCGACAGCATCAAGGGCAACGCCGAACTGTCCTTCGTGTCGATCGGCGTCGGCATCGCGCTCGGCCTCCTGCTCGGCATGATTCCCGTGCCGCTGCCGGGTGGCGGCACCTTCAGCCTCGGCGTCGCGGGCGGTCCCCTGGTCATGGCGCTGGTCCTCGGCTGGCTCGGCCGAACCGGCCCGCTGGGCTGGCGGATCCCGGTCGTCGCCAATCTCGTCCTGCGCAACCTCGGTCTCTCGATATTCATCGGTGCGGTCGCCATCGGGGCGGGCACTCCTTTCGTCCAGACCGTTGCCTCCAGCGGCATCCAGATCCTGCTCGGCGGCGCTGCCGTCCTTCTCACCCTGGTGCTGATCACCCTGGTGGCGGGCTACCTCCTGGGCATTCCTTTCGATGACCTGCTCGGCGTGTGCGCGGGATCGACGGGCAATCCCGCCATCCTGGTCGCGGCGGGACGCCTTGCGCCGACGGAGCGGACGGATCTCGGCTACGCGATCTGCTTCCCGAGCATGACCATCGTCAAGATCATCGCCGTCCAGGTGCTGCTGAGCTGATCCGAGCGCCCCGCATGATGCGGGCCGGCAACACCAAGCCGGATTTGCGCGCCGCCCTGGGCGAGCCCGTCCGGGTCTGCTTGACCGTTCCGCGCCCGTCTGCACAATCCTTCATCACACGGCTGGGCGTAGTCTTGGAGCTTGTATCATGGCGTCTGTGCGAACCCTGTTGCTTGGAACTGCGGCGATCATGTCCGGCGGAGCACAGGCCGCCGACCTGCCGGCCAAGAGCGCGGCTCCCGTCGAGTACGTGCGGATCTGCTCGACGCACGGCAACGGCTTCTTCTCCATACCGGGCACCGAGACCTGCCTGCGCGTCGGCGGCCGCGTGCGCGCCGAATACGCCTATTTCGAGCCGACCGACCGGGAGGACGATTCCATCGGGTTTCGCGGCCGCGGCCGCATCAACCTCGATGCCCGCACCGCCACCGCCTACGGCATGCTGCGCACCTACATCCGCTTCGAGCTGACCCACAACACCGGCGTCTATGGCGGCGACAGCGCCATCGTGAAGCAGGCCTTCGTCCAGTTCGGCGGCCTGACCGCCGGTCGGGCGGTGTCGTTCTTCACGAGCCCGGACCTGCCGGCCCCGAACTTCGGCGATCTGCGCTTCGACGATCCGGCGAACGCCGAGGTGAACCTTCTGGCCTACACGTTCTCCTTCGGCAACGGCCTCTCGGCCACCCTGTCGCTCGAGGACGGAACCGAGCGCAGCATCAACAACGAGCTCGATTTCCCGCTGTTCGGCGCCGGTGCGACCGTCCCGGTCTTCGCGCCGATCGCCTCGACCTATGCGGGCGAGATCGTGCCGGATGTGGTGGCCAACATCCGCTACAGGGGCACCTGGGGCGAAGTGCAGCTGTCGGGCGCCCTGCACCAGATCCGCGACGTGGCGGCGGGTCTCACGACGGTCGGCGGCGTGACCACGCCCGTGATCAACCCGATCACGGGACTGCCCAATCCGACCCATGCGGATACGGATTATGGGTTCGCCCTGGCGGCTCTCGGCTATGTCAACGTGCCCGCCCTCGGGGTTGGCGATACCGTGTGGATGATGGCCACCTACACGGATGGCGCGATCGGCTATCTCAACACCGGACAGACCAGCGCGATCAGCAACGGCTTCGTCAGCGCCGGCTCCCTGGCGATGCCCTTCACGGATGCCTTCGTGGATATCTTCACGGGCGAGTACAAGACCAACAAGGCCTATGCGATCGCCGGCGGCCTCAACCACAACTGGAGCCCGACCTGGCAGACGAACGTGTTCGGCTCCTGGATGCGCTTCGATGCCCCGGGCATCGCCCAGTACACGGTGCCCACGACGGTCGCGACGCTGGCCAACGGGACGGCCGGCACCACCACGGGTCTCGTTGATTTCGACGAGTACCGCGTGGGGGCCAATGTCATCTGGACGCCTGTGAAGGATTTCCTCATCGGCGTCGAGGCGCTCTACATCCGCGTCGTCCCGCAGGACCGCGTGGCCGTTCCGCTGACCACGGCGTCCGGCGACCCGACCGGAACGTTCCGGTCGACCGGGTCGGAGGACACCTGGGAAGGGCGCATTCGCGTTCAGCGCGACTTCTGACCGGTTGATGGGAAGAAGCTGTCGCGAGGACAGGCGAGCGGCCTGTCCTCGCGATCCTTCAGCGGCGGCCGCCTCCGCGGAAGCCTCCTCCGCCACGCCCGCCTCCTCCGAAGCCTCCGCGACCGCCTCCAAAGCCGCCCCCCGGTCCCATGCTCCGCGGCGGACCGAACGACGGCGAGCGGGAGAACTGCGCCGGAGGACGGGAGAACTGGCGGCTCGCCATCTGCCGCTGGTTGCCGATGTGCCGCGCCTGGGCATCGCGCATGACATTCGCGGGGAGCTGCTGGCGCGGAGCCGGACGCTGAGCGGCAGGACGCTGGGCCGGACGTTGCTGCTGCGCCTGCCGTTGCCCGGTCGCCGGTCGCTGCTGTGAGGCCGGCCGCTGCGGCGCAGAAGGTCGATCCGCCGCCGCACGGCGCTGTTGGGACGCTTCGCGTTGCTGGGGAGCCTGGCGTTGTGTCTGCGTCTGGCGCTGTTGCGTTGCCGGACGCTGCTGGGCCGTCGGGCGTTGCTGTGCCCGCTCGCGAACGGCATCGCGGTCGGCTGCGTCCCGCCGGACCTGCTTACCGCCACTCAGGCGCTGGCCCAATGCGGCACCCGCCGCCCCGGCCGCTCCCGCGCCGGCAAGACCCCTGAGGGCCTCACTGCCGCCGCGTTCCTGCAAGCGCTCGCGCCCCTCCGCCGACAAGCCCTCGCGTCCTTCGCCGCGCTGGAGCAGATCCCGGGGTTCCGGCCGTCCCACGTCCTGCCAGCCGCCGTCGAAACGCTGCCAGCCGTCACCCGTGTTGCGGTACACGTTGCCGTCGCGACCGGCATAGATGTCACCGCGGCGGCCCTCGCGGATGAAGCCCTGGCCGTTGGACGTGTTCCAGCGCAGCGACGAGCCGCCCGCCGCGTTCTCGCGCGCCGTCAGCCGCGCCCATTCGGAGCCGCGCTTCACCCCGGCGGACTTCCACGCGCCATAGACGTTGCGCCCCCCGGCCGCGAAGGCTCCGCCGTCCGTGCGCGGATTGTACGCGCCGACGAACCCGGCCGACCCGCGGGGTCCCCAGGCCGCGCCGGCCCGGGCATAGGTGCCGGATGCCGGATTCCAGGCTCTCGCCCCCGCAATCCCGCGATAGGGTCCATAGGCGTAGCCATAGCGGCCGTACATGCCGCGCACCGGATTGTAATAAGCCCCGAGGCCCCAGGTGGCGGGGCGCGGATAATAGATCGGGTAGCCGTAGCCCGGCCCGTTGTACCAGTAGCCCGGATAGCCCCAGCCCGTGCCATAGACATAGGTGCCCCAGGCCAGGAAGTTGAACAGGTATCCCATGGTGTAGCCGTACCAGACCGCGTCGGGCTCGGTGTCGTACACGCGCACATAGGTCACGTTGTAGACGGGCGAGGATGGCGGGATCTGGTAGATCGCCTCTGGCACCTCGCGAGCCAATTGCCACGGTCCGTTCGGGCTGTCGGCCACGAACCACACGCCGTCCTGCACCAGGAAGTAGCGGTCTCCGACCCGGATCACGGTGTCGGTCGTGTTCGTCGCATAGGACAGGCCGGTCGATTCAATCGGCGCGAATTGTGCGTCGCCCGTATAGGCGATTGTTGGCCCGATCGAGCCGGCCTCGACCCGCGCCGTGGTGGGAATGCTGGCCTTGAGCCGCGCTTCCGCGCTTTCGGATGTGCCCGGCACGGACGAGCGCACGGCATAATAGGGCGCATCCTCCGGAATCTTGCGGAAGTCGTCGGGCAGGTCCGGCGTCGCGAAGGTCCATGGCCCGTCGAGCGTCGCGGCGCGGAACCAGCGGCCGGACAGGAGCACGTACCAGTGCCTGTCGGTCCTGTGGAAGAAGACGTCGGATTCGGTGTTGGACGCCCACTGGAGCGCCGTCCCGGGCACCGCCTCGAGTTTGGGCTCGCCCTCGAACAGAATCAGCTCGGAAGGCTTCTCGGTGGGGATCACCGTCGGAGCGCGGCCGCCCCGATAGGGCTCGGGCGGCATGGCGCCGCGCGCATCCGACCAGTTGCCGTCGTCGGGCAGATCCTTGAGCGGCGCCGGCAGTTCCGCCACAGGCGTCCACGGACCTGCAAACGCGTTCGCGGTCAGCCAATGCGTGTCGTCGCGCAGGAACAGGGTGCCGCCGTCGTCGATGCGGAAGAGGTCCCAGTTCGAGTTGACCAGGAAGGACAGACCCGTCTTGCCCTTCACCGGCGCGTAGGATGGCTCCCCGTCGGACTGCAAGAGAACCGCCGGGGTCTTCGACACGAAGATCGGCGGCGGGTCGGCCTTGAGCCCCTGCACGTCGGTCATGCGCTTCTGCTCGGCGAGGCTCGCCGTTATGCGTGCTTCCGATACGGTGATCGGGCCGGTGGGCAGGAGCTTGCCGGTCTCGACCGCAAGGGCCTTCAGATCCTCGCGGTCGAGACCCGAGAAGTTCAGCTCTGTGACCGCCACATCCGTGATGACGACCTCGTCGGAATCGTCGTCATAGGACGTTCCGCCCTTCAGCCCGATCACGCCGAACACCGGATTGGCATCCGGCGTCTTCAGGTACTCGGCCGCCACCAGCGCCTCGATCGTCTTGAAATCGGTCCATTCCGTGAACTGCGGCTGATACAGGATCATGCGCCCCTGGCCGGTCTCGTAGGTCCGCGGCCAGCCCTCGGCCTCCTTTGTCTCCTCGACGTAGCGGCCGCTGACGAAGCCGGTTCGACCGCCGACGGTGACGGCGCACCAGCTGCCCGAATCCCCGCAATCGCCGATGTCGACCGCGGTGCCTTCCGGAAGCGTGCGAATGGAGGAGTATTGCGTTCCCGGACCCGAGCGGAAATTGACGCTGCTTGTGGTAATGCCCGGAGCCGCGAGACCTGGGGCCGCGGCCACGATGGGGACGAGCGCGAACGCGATGATCTTTTTCATGGATCGTATCTCCCTCCCGAACGCCATCCTTCGCCAGGCCCGGAAGGTCCCGATCTTGGTTGCTGCCTTCGGCATGAAATGAGCGCGAACGGGTCCTTCGGGAGCGTGTGATCGTCCCAGGTCCCTGCCCTTCGAGCCGGCCACACCGGCCGGCACTCCGCGGGCGGCGCGGAACGGCCCGAAGCTACCGGCGGCGCATCAGCCAGAATGGCCATCGCCGCGCCAGGCGGTTGGGGTCTGGCCCGACCAGCGCCGGAAGGCCCGGGTGAAGGCGCTGGCCTCGGAATAGCCGAGGGCGGCGGCGATCTGGGACAGCGGCACCTGCGTGTCGGTCAGCAATTGCCGGGCGATCTCGAACCGGATCTCGTTGGTGATCGCCCGGTAGCCCATGCCGCTGTCCTTCAGGCGGCGGCTCAGGGTGCGGCGATGCATGGCCAGGAGATGCGCGATGTCGTCGGCCGAGCAGTGATTGCTGGTCAGCCGGGTCCGCAGCAGCCGCCGGATGTCGTCGGAGAAGGCGGAGTCCGGAGCCCCCTTCATCTGCTGGATCCGCTGCTCCAGCATCGCTCGCAGGACCGGATCGGCTCCGGCGACCCGGATCTCCAGGTCACGGGCCGGGAAGACGATCGTGGCGCTCTCCTGGTTGAACCGGACGGGCGCACGGAAGTGACGGCGGAAAGGCTCCTGGTCCGCCGGTGCGGCCCGGGGCAGGAGGACCTCGGTCGGGTTCCAGTCGGACCCGCACAGGGCCCGCAGGGCATTGACCGCCACCGCCAGCGACCCGTCCGAGATCTGGCCGGCGCTCTTGGCCTCGGGCTGATAGACCGAGAAGGTGAACAGGGCCGTGTCTCCGACGATCGTGAGCGACGGCACGGCGCCCCGGTTCTGGATGCTCAGGTTGGCGACGAGCGCGCGCATGGCATCGCCCACCGTCTCCGATTGCTGCATCAGGCGGCCGACCAGCCCGAGCGACAGGATCGTGGCGCGCTGTCCGACGAGCAGCCCGAAATGCGGGCAGTTCGTGCGGGCCACGCTGAGGGAGAGCAGCCGGCCCAGGGCGGCGTGCGGGATCACGTTCGCCCCATCGTCGAACAGGCGCGGGTCGAGCCCGGCCTCGCGGATGAGCGGATCGGGATCAAGGCCGAACTCGCGCAACGTCGGTTCGATTTCCCTGGCCACCCCAAGGTGGATATAGCCCGGAGGAATCGTCCGCCCGCCGGGTGACGCATCCTGGGAGCCCGGCATGTGGATGCCGGAAGACGGAAACACGGCTTTTCCGGACATCGTGCGCTCCTTCGCAGGGTCCACGAAACGCTCCGGCACCGCACGGCGAACGAAGCCGGCCCCATCACTTTGGTCTGCGGCATATTAACATAGATTAACGTTAGGTCACCAGCGCGCCGGCCACTTGGAGCATCGGATGGATCCCAAAAGTGCAAGTCCACTTTCGGGTCCGATGCTTGAGCGGGTGCAATCCCCCTGGGAGGCCGCTGCCGGCCAAGGGGGCTCGGGAGAAGGCAGGGCGGCAAGGCTGTCGCAGGCCCTGGCTCGGGAGTCCGCCAGCACTACAATCCTGGCGTGACGATCCGCCCGCCGGGCCGGGCCATGCACGAACGTCCTGCTCTGCGGGCATGGTCCGCACCAGTCTTCCGAGGATGATGGCTTTGAAATGGGACTATGACGTGAAGGAGATCATCGCCGATGGCATCGTGCATGTCATCGGCGTGACGATCGGGGCTGTCTCGATCGCGGCTCTTCTCGTCGTGGCGGCTCCCGCCGTCGGAGCCTGGGAGTTCACGTCCCTCCTGATCTACGGCATCGGTCTTCTGACGGTGCTCACCGTCTCGGCGCTCTATAATCTCTGGCCGGTCTCGCCCATCAAATGGACGCTGCGGCGGTTCGACCATTCGGCCATTTACCTCCTGATCGCCGGCACCTACACACCGTTCATCACCCAGATGAAGGCAAGCGCCGAATCCCTGGTGCTGCTGGCCGGCATATGGCTCACCTCCATGGTCGGGATCACGCTCAAGCTCCGGTTCCCGGGGCGTTTCGACCGCCTTTCGGTCCTGCTCTACCTGCTCCTGGGCTGGAGCGGCGTCATGGCTTACGAGTCGGTGTTCGGCACCCTCCCCGCCTCGACCCTCTGGCTTCTCGCCATCGGGGGCATCCTCTACACGGCCGGCGTGGTGTTCCATCTGTGGGAGAGCCTGCGCTTTCAGAACGCGATCTGGCACGCCTTCGTCCTCGTCGCGGCCGGCTTCCATTATGGCGCCGTGCTCGACTGCCTGGTGCTCGCGCGGGCCTGACGGGACGCCCGCCGCGGCGCGGGCCGCGGTCAGGGCGTCGGCCCTGTCGCCACCGCGGGTCCGTCCCTATTGCTCGGTGAAGAAGGTCAGGACCACCTTGCCCTTGTCGCTGACGAGGCACACGAAGCGGTTCGGCTTGTCGCTCTTCTCGCGCTGGAGGTAAGCCTCGCCCATGACCACCATGCGGATCGGCGTATCTTCGACCCGCGTGGCGGCCTTGGAGATGGCCAGCGACTCCATGTCGAAGGTCAGGTGCTCGAGGGTGGGCGATCGCTCCTTGAGGGCTGCCAGTCCCGAGAGGCGACAGGCCTCGACCTCCGCGGGCGCCTGAGCGAGAGCGGACGTGGTCATCAGAATGGATCCGGCGAGAACGGCGAGACCTCGGCGCATGGATGTTTCCTTCCTGGATGTCGATGTGAGCGAATGAGGGCGTAACGGTTACGGAGCAGCTTTTCCCTGCGCGGCGCGATGCACTTCGCCGACCATCTGGGACAGGCGGTACGGCTTGGGGAGGAAGCGCGCGCCGGCCGGGATGCGGTCGCCGTGGCACCGTCGCGAGCGCCCCGAGGCGAGGATGACCGGAAGGCCAGGCTGTGCCTTGAGCGCCCTGTGGGCGAGGTCGCAACCGTCGCGCCCACCCAGGTCGATGTCCGTGAACAGGACGTCGACCATCTCCTGGCCGAGGATGACCTCCGCCTCTTCGGCGCTGGCGGCGGTCAGCACCATGAACCCGGCATCCTCCAAGGCTCCCGCCGCCGCGGCGCCGATCATCAGATCATCTTCAACCACGAGAATGCAGGTTGGACCTGCCTCGTAGCCTGTGTACTCGGGTTGGGAGGCTCTCGACCAGCGTGTTGGGATCAGGTTCATGCGACGCCCTTCCTGTGGGAGTTCGGCTGGCTAACTCCGAACCGGAAGGCCGCGTTCACGAGGGTCTGGGACTTCCGCTCGACATGGTGAGCGCGCGGTTAACGGCCGCTGTCGCGGGGCGAAGCCCGGCCGTGCGGACGGAAGCGATCCTTGCCGGATCAGAAGGCCCACATCCGGGCCGAGCGCTGCGCCGTGCGATCGATCGCGTCGGCGACGGCCCCCGGGGCCAGGTGATGGATCATGTGCCCCAGGCCCGGAAGGGCGATGAACTCGCTGTGCGGCAGCTCCCGGTGCAGACGTGCCGATTGGCGGCCCACATCGGCGATCTGGTCGTCGGCGCCGGTGATGATCGCGAGGGGCACCCTCAGCTCGGCATAATGCCGCTCCAGGTCCATCGCCGACGGCGTCATCAGGGCGGCATCCTCGGCGGCCGCGCGAAGCTGCCCGGGCCGCAGCATCAGCGCCTTCGGGAACTCGCGCTCGAAGCGCTCCGGCACCGACGCCGGCTGGAACACCCGCTTGATCATGCCGGGCAGGATCGCTCGTGCCACCGGCGGCGAGACGGTGTAGCGCATGACGTCGCCGATCAGGGGAATGGCCGGCGGCGAGAGCAGGAACGTGTCCGCCCGCAGGGTCGGATAGTAGTAGCCCGATCCCAGGACGAGACCACGAACGAGCTCGGGGGATTCCAGCGCGAGCGCCACCGCGACCAGGGTGCCCCAGGAATGTCCGTAGACCACCGCCTGCTCGACCCCCAGTCGGGCCAGGGCGCTCCTGAACAGCCGGGCATGGGCCCGGGGCGTCCAGAGCCGGCGCGGCCGCGCGCTGTAGCCGTAGCCGGGGCGGTCGATGACGATGACCCGGTACCGGTCCGCCAGACGGTCCACGAGGCCGCTGACGGTGAAATCCTGGATCATGGTGCCGTTGCCGTGGATCAGCACCAGCGGGCTGCCCCGCCCACGGTCGATGTAGTGCAGGCGCACGCCGTCCACCTCGAGGAAGCGGCCGATCGGCGGGTATCGACGCTCGGCCTCCCGGGCCTGCCAGCGGTTGTAGAGGGCCGCGGCTGCCAGGGCGGCAGCGCTCGCAAGGGCCGGCGCGAGCCAGCGCGGCGCCGTGCCGACGGCCCCTGTGCTCCACCGGCCGGCATCATCCGGCTCCCGAACCGGCCGATAAGCCACGGGAGCGCGATCGCGCACCAGGTCGGGCATCACGCCATCACCGCCCTCATGGCCATGTCGGCCGGATGAGTTCAGGTCGGCTGCTGTCTCCACGATGCGCATCCGCAATCTCCGCTCTGCTCGCAGTCGGGGAACGCCCGGGCCGGGAAAGGGTTGCTGCGCCGCAGAAAGGGCCGGCTCGAGCATCGGACCCACTTTTGGGTCCGATGCTCCCCTCTTGGCCGGCGCACCGTTCGGGCCCCTGTCTTGATCGCCCGGCCGAGCCACCACCCCGTCATCACCGGGCTTGTCCAATCCACCACCACGTCATCACCGGCCTTGTGCCGGTGATCCCGATTGTTCGAGGCGCGGCGCTCTTCCGATCGGGATGGCCGGCACAAGGCCGGCCATGACGTGGGGAGGGTGTCATCATCCGCTCACACCACCCTCTCACGTCATCACTGGGCTCGTCCCGGTGATCCCGATTGTCCGATGCTCCACTCTTGGCCGGCGCACCGTTGAGGGCGAAAAACCGGGTCCAATGTTCGCACGGTGCGCTCATGCGGCTTGGCTTCAGGCCAAAGCGGGATGGGAGGCTGGTCAGCCCGCTCTTACCAAGCCTGCCGATGGACCTGGACTGGCCGGCGACCGATGCCGCCCTCCGGTGTCGCGAGCATGCCGCGGTCGATCGCCTGCTCCAGGACCGTCGTGACGGCATCCTGCTCTCCGACGCGCACATGGTCCTCGAACGCCGAAGCCGCCGGAACAGTGAGGGTCCGGATATCGAACCGGAAGGGATCGGACGCGTATGCGCCATCGGGCGAGGTGGTGAAGATGTGGGATGAAGGCTGGTAGGTGACAGGATCGTCGAACTGGTACGTGCGATAGACCTTGATGCCTTCGTACTCCAGAAACACGTCACGATCAGTGTGGTGCGTCGAACGGGTCATCACGGTTGCCCCTTGCTTATTGTTGAGTTTGTGTGGACCTGTTGAGCCCCGATAGGGGCGGAAATGGGGCGCCTTCCGATCCGGGCGGGACGCCGGAGGGTCTATCCTCCCGACACTCGGCGCATGGCGTCAAATCCCCTCGCAAGATCGGCCTTGAGGTCGACAACATCCTCGAGGCCAATCTGCAGGCGAATGACCGGGCCCTCGCCCGGCCCGCGCAGAACGGTGCGCTCGCCTAGGTCCACGTGGAGCGCCAGGCTCTGAAATCCGCCCCATGAATACCCGAGGCCGAATAGCTCGAGGCCATTCAGAAAGGACCGGGCCTTCGCGTGGACGTCATGCGTCCCTCCGGTGGCCAGAACAAAGGAGAAAACCCCCGCCGCACCCTTGAAATCCCGCTTCCAGAGATGGTGCCCAGGGAAGCTCGGAAGAGCCGGGTGGAGCACACGCACGACGTCGTCGCAGGCCTCGAGCCATTCCGCGATCGCCAGGGCGCTCGCCTGATGACGCTCGAGGCGCACGCCCATCGTCCGCAGGCCGCGGAGAACCTGATACGCATCGTCCGGAGCGCCGCATAGCCCGAGCGCGCCGTTCGCCTGCTTCAGTCGCCTCCAGGCGGCGGCATTCGCGGAAGCCGTCCCCATCAGAATGTCGGCATGGCCGGCCGGATACTTGGTCGATGCCTGGATCGAAACGTCAACGCCGTAATCCAGCGGACGGAAGTTCAGGGGCGTCGCCCAGGTATTGTCCATGGTCACGATGGCCCCGTGCCGGTGAGCGACCGTCGCGATGGCCGGGATATCCTGCATCTCGAACGTGTTCGAACCCGGCGACTCCGTATGGACAAGCCTCGTGTTCGGCTTGAACAGCGCCTCGATACCGGCGCCGAGCGAGGGATCGTAATACTCGACCTCCACGCCGAACCCGGCCAGCATCGTGTCGCAGAAATGGCGGACATTGCCGTAGACGGTATCGACGATCAGCGCATGATCGCCGGCCGAGAGATAGGCCAGAAGCGTCACCGTGACGGCCGCGAGACCCGACGGCAGGAGGATGGTGCCCGCCGCACCCTCGAGTTCGTTGATGGCATGACAGAGAGCATCGGTGGTTGGCGTTCCACGCGTTCCATAGGTGTATTTCTGCCCATGCGTTTCCATCGTCCGGGCGTCGGGGAAGAGCACCGTCGAGGCCCTGACGATCGGCGGGTTGACGAAGCCGTGATAATCGAAGGGGCTGTAACCGGCACGGCTGAGCCGCGTGTTCGGGCCGAGGCCCACCGGATGATCGTCTTTGTCGTTCATCGATTCCATGCTGTTCTATCGGTACCCGGGAGTGGGTGGAGCGGGACAGGGATCGAAACCCGCGAAGGACCACGGCGGGCCGCCCGCTCTGTCGATGGCCCGGCCTCTGCTCGGGAATTCACGACGGCCTCGAGCGGCACCGGTCAGGACACCGCATGAAGCGCCGGGCTCGGCTGAACGGCGGGCGGCCCGGCCCATCCGAGTTCCGGCGCGATCAGGGTGACGAAGTCGGACAGGATCTGCCGGTACTCGTCCTGCTCGAACTCGTAGGGAAGCTCGAGCCGGAACTCGCTGACGAGCGGCACGATCGGATCGTTGGAGAGCCGCTCGAGAATCTCCTCCGACGTCCCCACGAGATCGCGTGCGAACAATGTCCTGCGTTCGCCCTGCGGCGAGAGCGTCCGGACGGAACGACCGGCTGCGTACTCCGCGTAGCGCCGACGGCTCACCGGATCGGCGCCGTCGGTCGGGACGACCACGCGGCCGAGCGCGACGCGCCTCGATCCCGGGGAGGCGCGCCGGAACGTCTCGATCAGGCGGGCCTGCGCGACGAAGAAATCGTCCGTTCCCTCACCGGAGATGACATTTCCCGTCAGGAGATTGACGCCCGTGCGCCCAGCCCATTCGGCTGAATGCCGCGAGCCGCCCCCATACCAGATCCGATCGATCAGCCTGCGGGCATGTGGTTGCAGACGCGGGCGCCGGGGCCCGAACGGTGTCCCGATCCGCGTCTCGTCATCCCCGAGATGGCCACCCCGCAGGTTGTCCATGAAGCGTGTCACCCGCGCATGGGAGAAATCGTTGGCTTGCCAGTCCCCATCGAAAACCAGGGGCGCCATCAGATCGGCGTGCGGAGGTCGCCCGGCGCTGATGCCGACATTCAGCCGTCCTTTCGACAGGACATCCACCGTCGACAGGTCTTCCGCAAGCCGAAAGGGGCTCTCATAGCCGATCGGGATCACGGCGCTTCCGAGCTGCATGCGGGATGTCCGCTGCGTCGCCGCCGCGAGGAACGTGCTTGCGGACGAAACTCCCGGCTCCAGATGCCGTTGACGGACCCAGGCGCTGTCGAAGCCCAGATGCTCGCCATACTGGAAAAGCTGGAGCGTCTGCTCCAGCCCATGCCATGGATCGTCGTCCGGGTAGTTGCCGGGCGCGAGGAAACCGATATGGCCGATGGATGGAAGGCGAGTGTTCATGCTGGCTGTCCCATCCGTCGATCAGAACTTCGGCAGGCCCGGCGGGTTGGTTTCCGAGCGTGGCAGGGCCTCGTCCTCCAGGGCCCAGCGGGCGAGCGCCTTTCCGTACTTGCCATTGGCGATCAGGGTGTTGGTCGCGAGCGTCAGCGCATCCACGAGGCCGCTGCCCTTGCGCGTGGCGATGGCTACATCGGATTTGTTCGGCCAGCCGGCGCTCAGCGTTCCCGCTCGGCGAATATTGCGGTCCCGAGCCGCGATGAAGACGAGCTGCGCGTGAGGCTGCACGATGACATCGGCACGACCGGACGCAAGGGCGACAAGCTGCGTCGGCTGATCATCATAGTATTGCAGTTCGAGCGGCTTCAATCCGCCGGCGACGTTCTGCTTGCTCCATTCCAGGAGGATCCGCTCCTGGTTGGTGCCGGCTCCGACGATGATCCGCAATCCGGCAGCGTCCTTCGGCTCCTTGATCGAGCCAATGGCACTGTCGCTCCTGACGTAGAAGCCGTGCAGGCCCTGACGATAGGTCGAGAAATCGAATTTTTCCTTGCGCTGCTCGGTCACGCCGACATTGGAGATGACCGCGTCGTATTTGCCCGACGCGAGCCCCAGGGGCCAATCGGCCCAGGCCACCGGAACGAGATCGAGCTTGAGTCCGAGGCTGTCTGCGATCAGCTGCGCGAAGTCGGCATCCGCGCCCACGACCGTCTTGGCATCCGTCGCGTAGGTTGCGAGCGGCGGCCCGCTTGGGCTGATGGCGACGGTGAACGTTCCCGATGCGACGAACTTGAAACCCTGCGGGATCGCCCTGACGGCGTTCTCGTCTCGCTCTGCCCTGATGCGGCCGGCCTGCTCCGGGCCCAGGTCGAACGCGGCTTGGGCGAACGCGGCTTGGTCGAACGCGGCTTGGGCGAGCGCGGCTGTGACGGTCAGGGCCGACAGGGCTCCTGCGGCCAGCAGCGATGCGACGGCTCTGCGTCTTGATATCATGATGGTCCCTCGCTTGTACGGTCTGATAGAGTGATGCCTGGTGCTGCTGGCGGGCTCAGGTCTTCGGCAATCCGGGCGGGTTCGTCTGCGACCTTTCGATGGCCTCCGGCACCAGGTTCCAGCGTGCGAGCACCTTGGCGTAGTTGCCGTTCTGGATCTGCGTGTTGATCGCCTGCGTGATGGCCTCGGCAAGACCTGCTCCCTTGCGGGTTGTTACGGCGATCTCGGCAACGAGCGGCCACCCGCCGCTGAACGTGCCGACGAGCTTCGTCTTGCCGTCCTTGGCGGCTTCGAAAGCAGACAAGGCGTTGGGGCCGAGATAGGCGTCGGCGCGCCCCGACTGGATCGCCAGTCCCCGCACGACGTCGTCGTCGTAGTATTGGATGTCCACCGGCTTGAGCCCCTGCGCCACGTTCTGCTGGTTCCATCGCAGCAGGATCTGCTCCTGGTTGGTGCTGGCCCCCACGATCACCCGCAGACCGGCGACGTCCTTGGGCTCCTTGATGCTGAGGGTGCTGTCCGCCTTCGCGTAGAATCCGAGCTCGTCCTTGCGATAGGTCGAGAAGTCGAACTTCTCCTTGCGCTGCTCGGTCACCGTCACGTTCGAGATGACCGCGTCGTATTTGCCCGACGCGAGGCCGAGGGGCCAATCCGCCCAGGCGACAGGGATGATGTCCAGCGTCAGGCCCAGGCTGTCGGCGACCAGTCGCGCGATGTCGGGATCGGATCCGATCACGGTCTTGGTATCCGTCGCGTAGGCACTGAAGGGGAGCCGGCCGGCTGCGATGGCCACCGTGAACACGCCCTCCTTGGCGAGTTTGGCATTCGGCGAAAGGAGACGGATCGCGGCCTCGTTCCGTTCCGCCCGCGGCCGCCCCGGCTGCTCGGGACTGAGATCGATGGATTGAGCGGAAGCCATTGCTCCGGAAAGGCTCAGCGCAAGGGCTGCAAGCAACGTTCTGACGATCATGATGTTTTCCCTGGGTTGTCTCAGAGGACCTTGGCGAGGAACTCGCGGGTGCGGTGATGCTGCGAGGCGTTGAAGACCTGCTCGGGCGTCCCGACTTCGAGAATCCGCCCCTGCTCCATGAAGACGACCTGATCGGCGACCTCACGGGCAAATCCGATCTCGTGCGTCACGATGACGAGCGTCGTGCCGGAGCGCGCGAGTTCCTTGATGACGGCGAGCACCTCGCCGACAAGTTCAGGGTCGAGGGCGGAGGTCGGCTCGTCGAAGAGCAGAACCTTCGGCCTCATGGCCAGAGCTCTGGCGATGGCGACGCGCTGCTGCTGCCCGCCGGACAATTGGCGCGGATAGGCCTCGGCCTTGTCGCGCAATCCGACGCGGGCGAGGAGTTCGTGAGCCTCGGCCACCGCTTCGTCCCGCGTGCGGCCACGAACGCTGATCGGTGCCTCAATGACGTTCTCGAGGGCGGTGAGATGGGGGAACAGGTTGAAGTTCTGGAACACCATGCCGACATCGACGCGGCGCTGCAGGATCTCGCGTTCCTTCAGTTCGTACAGGGTGTCGCCCTCCCGCCGGTAGCCGATCAGTTCTCCGTCGATGGCGATGAAGCCGTCGTCGACCCGCTCCAGGTGGTTGATCGCCCGCAGCAATGTCGACTTGCCGGAGCCGGACTGCCCCAGGATGACCGTGACGCTGCCGGCCGGAATGTGGAGGCTGATCCCGTCGAGAACCTTGAGCGCGCCGAAGCTCTTGCTGACGCCCTCGATGCTCACCTCGCCGCCTGCTGCCACAAGGGCCGCCAGGCTGGCGGAAGACGCTCGCTGCGCACCGGAGGCGGCCGAATGGGGAGCAGCCTGCGCGGCTGCCGCAGCGGGCCTCGGACGCGAGAACCGGTTAAGGGCCGCCGTCACGAGCGACGGTGGCGGATTGCGGAGCGCGCCCTTGGAGTAGTGTCTCTCGATATGGTGCTGGATGAACGACAGAACGCTCAGGATCACCAGGTACCAGACCGTCGCCACCATCAGCAGAGGAATGACCTCCAGGTTGCGTCGGTAGATGATCTGGATCGTATAGAACAGTTCCGGCAGCGCCAGGATGTACACCATCGACGTGCCCTTGGCCAAACCGATGATCTCATTGAACCCGGTCGGCAGGATCGCCCGCATGGCCTGCGGCAGAACGATCCGCGTCGCCTGGCGTGACTTCGGCAGTCCGAGCGCCGCGGCCGCCTCGAGCTGGCCCTGGTCGACCGACAGGATGCCGCCACGGATGATCTCGGAGCAGAATGCCGCCTGATTGAGGGTGAGGCCAATCACGGCGGCGGCGAACGGCGTGAGCAGCTGGGTCGTCTGGTACGAGAAGAACGAAATGTCGGTGAACGGGACGCCGAGCGTGATCGTCTCGTAGAGATAACCGAGATTGTTGAGGATCAGCAGCAGGACGATCAGGGGGATCGACCGCAGGAGCCAGACATATCCCCACGAGAGGGAGGCCAGGAGCGGCGATCCGGACACCCTTGCAAGGGCCAGGCCCGTGCCGAGGAGAAAGCCGAATGTGGCACCCAGCGCCGTCAGCAGGAGCGTTCGCCCGAGACCCGCCAGAACGGGCTCGGCGAAGAACCATTCCGCGAAGACGTCCCAGCCCCAGCGCGGGTTGGAGAACACCGAGTTCAGGATCGCGAAGATCACGACGAGGGACAGGACCGTCCCGACCGTGCGGGCCGGGTATTTCGCCGGGACGATCCGGAGATGGGCCTTGCCGCCGAGGGGGATTCCTCCGGGCGCGACATCGACTTGCCTAAAGGCTGGTACCAGGGTCATGAATGTGCCTCCGTGTCGGACCGGGCTTCAGGCCACGGATGTTGCGGCTGGCGCGCGTTGACGCCGGCTCGCGAGAGTGACCACCTTCGGCACCAGCTCCTTCTCGAACGGCAGGATCTTGTAGATCTCGGGATCCAGAGTGACGTCGAAGCGCGGCGTGTAGCCCATGGTCAGGTACAGTCCCTTCGCCTCAGGCTGGCGAAATCCCGTCGTCAGGAAGATGCGGGTGTAGCCCTGGCGGAGCGCCTGGGCTTCCAGCTCCTCCACGACACGCCGCGCCAGGCCCTGCCGGCGGGCCTTCTCGTGCGTCCAGATTCGCTTCAGTTCCGCGGTGTGCTCGTCGTAGCGCTTGAACGCGCCACCCGCGATGGCGGTCCCGTTGCGCAGAAGCAGGACGAAGTTTCCCTCCGGGGGAGCAAACAGGGCCGCCGGATACCGGCGCATCTCCGCACCCGGCTCGTCGCCGAAATAGGTGCCGTAGCGCGTGGCGTATTCCCGAGTGAGAGCTTCAATGAGCGGGCGGGATCGCTCGTCGTCCGGGGAGGTGTAAAGGAAGGTGTCCGTCATGAGATCGCTCCGGATTCACTGGAGGAAAGCGCCGGCAAGTCCGGCCCAATAGGCGGCTGCCGGTGCCAGGATGGCGTCGTTGAAGTCGTATCGCGGGCTGTGCAGGGCGGCGCTCTCGCCGTTGCCGACGAACAGGAATGCCCCGGGCCTTTCTTCGAGGAAGAAGGCGAAGTCCTCGCTCGCGGTCCGCGGCCGGAAGGCTTCGGCGATTCTCTCCGGGCCGAACTGGGCCAGGGCGACCCCGTGCGCCAGCCGGGTCTCGCGCGGATGGTTCACGACGGGCGGGAACCCGCGCCGGTAATCGACCTCGGCCCGCGCGCCGAAGCTCTCGGCCTGCGCCCTGGCGAGAGCCGGGACGCGGCTCTCCAGGATCCTGCGGACCGCCGGCGTGAAGCTGCGCAGGGTCAGCTTCATGTCCACGCTGTCGGGAATGATGTTGGACGCCGTGCCGCCATGGATCGACCCGACCGTGACGACCGCCGCCTCCAGCGGGTCGACGCCGCGCGAAACGACACTCTGAAGCGCCGTGATCAAGGAGGCTGCCGCGACCACCGGGTCCACGGTCTCGTGCGGGGAAGCCCCATGGCCGCCCTGTCCGATCACGGTGACACGAGCCTGATCCACGGCCGCCATCGCCGGACCCTCGATGAAGCCGAACTGTCCCGCGCCGAGCCCCGGCCAGTTGTGCAGCCCGAACACCGCGTCGCAGGGAAAGCGCCCGAACAATCCGTCGGCGATCGTGCGCCGCGCGCCGGCGCCGATCTCCTCGGCGGGCTGAAAGATCAGGTGAAGCTCGCCGGAGAACGCGATGTCGTCCGCCACGGCCTTCGCGGCCGCGAGGAGTATCGCCGTGTGCCCGTCGTGACCGCAGGCATGCATGATTCCTTCATGCCTGCTGGCATAGGGCAGTCCCGTCGCCTCCTCGACCGGCAGGGCATCCATGTCGGCCCGGATCCCGAGGCGCTTCCCGCCGGATCCCCGCCGGAGCGATCCGACGAGGCCCGTTCCGGCCAAGCCCCGCGCCACCTCGTATCCCCAGGAGGCGAGATGATCGGCGACGAGCTCACTCGTGCGCCGCTCCTTGAAGGCAAGCTCCGGGTGGCGGTGAAGATCGCGCCGGATCGCCACGAAGGGATCGAGTTCCACACCCTCCCCCATTGCGGCCTCCGTGCCGGATGCGGGAGGCGCCTCTTGATCGGCCAGCAGGGTCATGACGCCACCGCTTCGTGCCGCGCCGCGCCCTCGGCGGCGTAGCGGCTCTCGCGAAACGGCAGCCCGAGATGATCGCGCAGGGTCCGCCCCGTGAGCGTGCGATCGTAGACGCCCCGCTCTTCCAGGATGGGGATGACGTGACGGACAAAGTCGTCGAAGCCCTCGGCAATGACCGGAAAGCCGAGGATGAACCCGTCGGCCGCCTTCTCGTCCACCCGACGGATGATTTCGTCCGCGATCCGGTCGGGCGTGCCGATGAAGTCCGTCCGAGGCGTGGCGGCATCCAGCGCGACCTCTCGCAAGGTGAGCGCCTTGGCGCGCGCCTCCGCCTTGATGCGGTCCGTGGTCGACCGGAAACTGTTGCGGCCGATGTCGCCGAGATCCGGGAATGGCCCGTCGAGCGGGTAGGCGCTGAAGTCGTGGTGATCGAAATAGCGCCCGAGATAGAGGAGAGCCTCGTCGATGGTGACGAGATCACGGATCGCCCGGTACTTGGCTTCGGCCTCCGCCTCCGTCGCTCCGACGACAGGTCCGATTCCCGGAAACACCAGCACATCGTCGGCCTGCCGGCCATGCGCCACCGCGCTCGCCCGCACCTGGCGCCGGAACAGCTTGGCGTCCTCCAGATTCGTGCCGTTCGTGAAAACCGCATCCGCGTGCCGCCCGGCGAGGCCGATGCCGGCGTCGGACGATCCGGCCTGAAAGATCACGGGCTGCCCCTGCGGCGAGCGCGCGATGTTGAGCGGCCCCTCCACCGAGAAGAAGCGGCCCTTGTGGCCGAGCGTGTGAAGCTTCGCCCGGTCGAAGAACACGCCGGTGGCGCGGTCCCGCACGAAGGCGTCGTCGTCCCAGGAATCCCACAATCCCTTGGCGACATCGAGATACTCGTTGGCGATCTCGTAGCGAAGGGCATGCTCGGGGTGCGGGCGGCCGTAGTTCAGGCCGGAGCCCTCCAGCGGCGATGTCACGGCGTTCCAACCGGCGCGGCCCTGGCTGATCAGATCGAGGGATGCGAATTGCCGGGCAATCGTGAACGGATCGCTGTAGGAGGTCGAGACCGTGCCGACGAGACCGATCCGCGAGGTCACGGCCGCGAGAGCCGACAGCACGGAGATTGGCTCGAACCGATTGAGGAAGTGCGGGATCGACTTCTCGTTGATGTAGAGCCCGTCCGCCACGAAGGCGAAGGCGATGCCGTTCTCTTCCGCCTTGAGGGCCGTCGCACGGTAGAAGTCGAAGTTGACGCTCGCATCGGCGGGGCCGCTCGGGTGCCGCCATGCATTCATGTGTCCGCCGGGTCCCTGCAGCATGATGCCGAGTCTGATGTGCTTGCGCGACATGGAGTTCTCCTTGTGAAATCAGGCAGCCGCCGCAGGGGCGCCGATGGCCAGAAGCTCGATGGAGTTGAACCGCTCCGCCGGGCTTGCGACGGGCGTGTCGAGGATGAATTCGCGGATCCCGAACTCGCGGGAGAGTTGATCGAGCTCCCGGTGCACCTGCGCCGGAGTGCCGGCGACCACGCGCGGACGCCGCTCCTCGATGCGGTAGGATGCGGCGCCCGCCTGGCGGGCGAACTCCGCGGCCTGCTCCTCGGTGCCGAGATTCACGCTCTGCCCGGTATCCAGTTCGACCCGCACGATCTTCAGGTCGGCCACCTGGCGCTCGGCCTCCGCCGACGTGCGCGCCGCCAGGGTGGCGAGAGCCAGAACGGGCGCCTGACCGCCGCTCGCCTGCCGGTAGGTTCCCAGGATCTCGGTCATCGCCTTGCGGTCGCCGTTCAGGTGGCCGGCAAAGACGAAGGCCCAACCGTGCTTCGCCGCGAGAAGCGCGCTCTCCTGGCTCGCGCCGAGCAGGAACCGTTCGGGCGCGAAGGTCGGGGTGGGCTTCGCAGCGGCGCCATGAAGGGGATGCCCCTCCGGCGGCCCCTCTGTCAGGAAGAGTTCGAGAAGCGCAAGCTCGTCGGCGAAGTCGGACGCGGAGCGTCCATTCGCCAGAGCCTTCGTAGTCTGCGGGAAGCCGCCCGGGGCCTTGCCGACGCCGAGGTCGACGCGGCCGGGTGCCAGGGCGGCCAGCAGATTGAAACTCTCGGCCACCTTGTAGGGACTGTAATGCTGCAGGAGCACGCCGCCCGATCCGACGCGGATCCGCGTCGTCTGCGCGAGAACAAAGGCGGCGAGGAGTTCCGGCGCGGAACTGCCGAGGCCAGGGAAACCGTGATGCTCTGCGACCCAGAACCGGTGATATCCGAGCGCCTCCGCGCGGCGCGCGAAATCGACGGTCCGCGCGAGCGCGGCTTCGGCGATGTCGCCGGCGGCGAGAGGGCTCTTGTCGAGCAGGCCAAGGCGATAGGTCATTGGACGGCCCAGGCGGAGCGGCGCAGGATTTCCGCGCCGCGCGAATGCGTCGCGAGAAGACCCGCGAGTTCGTCGGCTGCGGCGCACAATCGCGAACGGATGCCCGCATCCGTCACGACATACCCGGCGCCGTCCTCCGCCGCTTCGAAGTCGGCATCCGACGCATAGACGGCCGTCGGAAGGGTCAGGGCGGCAAAGAAGCCGAAGAGAGGCCGGAGCGCATGCTCGACGACGAGCGCGTGACGGGCCCCTCCACCCGTCGCGGTCAACGCGACCGGCTTGCCGGCCAATTGCTCGGGAGCGATGAAGTCGATCAGGTGCTTGAAAAGACCCGTATAGGCGCCCTTGTAGACCGGCGTTCCGACGATGAGCGCGTCCGCACCCTCGATTTCATCGACGATGCGGGCCGCCGGCAGCGGCAGCTCGCTGCGCGCCAGCGCGGAGCCGAAGCCCGGGCCGGCATCGAGAATGTCGTAGCTCTTCAGCTCGATCGACGCCCGGCGCCCCACCTCTGCACCGAGCGCCTCGGCGAGGCCACGGCTGCGCGAAGGGCGGCGGATGTTTCCGGAAATGATGACGACGCGAGGCCGGCTCATGGGGCAATCTCCTTGTCAGACGGGCAGTAGGAACGGGCCTGGAACGGCGAACGGCCGATCGGCGGATGGGTCCGCCGGCGGAGGGCGAGGCGCGCGAGATTCGGGCGGGATGCTCCGGCGCCACCGGTCGTGGACGGCCCCGGCGATCTGCCTGAGGCTGCGGAACCGGCGCCCATCGAGGGCATCGAAGACGCCCCCGGACGAGAAGAAGCGAAATCCGCCTTCTTCCGGAACCGCGATGCCGGCGGTCACGCCGTCGACCTCGATCACGCGGGCTGTGCCGTTGGTGGTGCTGTTCATGGCAAAGGTCTCCTGTCGCCGGCCGGATGGCCAGCGGGGTCGCGCTCAGACGTGGGAAGCTGCGTCATCTCGGCTTCAACAGCCGCAACATCCGGGCAGGAGCCGACGACAGGAGAGAAGTTGCTTTCGGGAGGATGGAGCAGGCACGACCGGGCATCCTTTGCGTTAGGCTGAGGACCACGGGGCGATACAGGCTCCGTGGCGCTTTAGCGTTTGATCACGCGGCGCAAGCTGCACACCGTCAAATCACCGCGGCGGCCCCAGCGAGGATCTCGTTCGAACCGCACGGTCAGGGTGCTGTCCTTCAGCGGAACTGTCAACGAGAATGTTCTTTTTAACGAACGAGATATCGAGGTACTTTTGCCTATTCATTCTCACCAAGCGAGAACGCACTTCTCTACGGAGCATTTTCTTACCCAGCGGCTCTAATACGAAGAAAAACGTTCTTCGAGGAGAACGAGTCGGCTGCATCGCGGACAGGTCAGGAGCAGAGTCGATGGTCTTGCGGGGCCGGTCCGGCAACGTGGTGCGCACCCCTTCTCGCCCGCCGCGCCGCCGCCTGATGCATCGCCCTGTCCGCTCGAACCGCCCGTTCGTCGACCGGCCCGGCGCCACGGCGTTGCGCCTCGCCCCGCTCCTTGCGGCCGTCTTCGCGGCGAGCGCCGGGGCCCAGACTCTGTCGCCGCGCCAGCATCCGTTCTGGGCGCTCGACGTGGTCGTGGAGGTGATGGAGCCCTACGAATGGCATTCCTTCGGCCGGCTGCGATCCGTCATGACCGGCCTCGCGCAGGCCGGGCATGCCTGTACGGCCGAAGCCTACGAACGGGGCGTCGTGATCGCCTGCAGGACCGGCGAGGAGCGGCTGCTGATCGACCTTGCCGCGGCACCGACGCGGCGTCCGGAGGCGCTCGTCGTCGAGGAGATCAGGCCGAAGGGACCGGACGGAACGCCCTTGCCCGCCCATGAGCACATCGCGTTCATGAACGCCCTGCTGGGCCGGACGGCCCGATAAGCGGCATGGCGCGGCCGCTACGCAACGGCGCGGGACGCCTCGTCCCGCTTCCTCGCCTGCGGCTTCGGCGCGTCCGCGATGAAGGACGCAATGGCCTCGCGGGACATGGGCTTGGCGATGAGGTAGCCCTGGGCCTGGGAGGCGCCGGCGAGACGCAGGGCATTGAGCTGCTCGTCCGTCTCGACGCCTTCGGCCGTCGTGCTCATGTTCAGGTCCTTGGCGAGGCCGATGGTCGCCTTGATGATCGCACGGCTGTCCGCGGAGGTCAGCATGTTGCGCACGAAGGACTGATCGATCTTGATCTTGTCGAACGGGAAGCTGCTGAGATAGCTCATCGACGCGTAGCCGGTGCCGAAATCATCGAGCGCGATGGAGACGCCGAGCGCCTTCAGCTTCCTGAGCGCCGCCGTGGCTTCCTCGGTGAGCTTGACGGATTCCGTGATCTCCAGGACGAGGCGGTGCGGCGGCAGGCCGGAGATTTCCAGGGCGGCGCGGACGCTGGCCACGACATCCCGGCTGCGGAACTGGACAGGCGAGAGGTTGATCGCGACCATCAGCGGCTGCGGCCAGGTCATGGCCGTCGTGCACGCCTCCTCGAGAATCCAGTCACCCATCGGGCCGATGAGGCCTGATTCCTCGGCCGTGGGGATGAACTGCAGCGGCGAGATCATGCCCTTGGTCGGGTGCTTCCAGCGCGCCAGCGCCTCGCAACCCCACATCTGGTTGGTCGCGAGGTCGAGGATCGGCTGGTAGAACAGGTCGAGCTCCTTGTTCTCCAGAGCGGCCTTGAGCGCGCCCTCGAGGGCGCGGCGTTCCGCGCGCGCGTCCTTGATGCCGGAATCGAAGATCCGGTAGCTGCTGGTGGAATCGGACTTCGCCGCATAGAGCGCGATGTCCGCGGCCTTCAGGATCTCGTTGGAACTCCTGCCGTCGGTCGACGCGATGGCGATGCCGATGGAGAGCCCGACTTCGATTTCCGTGCTGCCGGCCGTGCACGGGATCCGCATGGCCGACTGGATGGCCGTGGCGAGATCGATGGCCTGCTGGCGGTTGCGGAGCGGCCGCTGAATGATCGCGAACTCGTCGCCGCCGATGCGCGCGATGAGGTCGGTCTTCCTCAAGCGCTCGCGCAGGCGCCGCGCCACGGCCTGGACGATCTCGTCGCCGACCGCGTGGCCGAAGCTGTCGTTGATGTCCTTGAAGCGGTTGAGATCGACGAGATGCAGCGCGAAGTCCGTGCTCGAGCGCTGGGAGGCGAGGAACGTCCGCTTGAGGTCCTCGACGAACTGGAGCCGGTTGGGAAGCTTGGTCAGCACGTCGTGCCGCGACAGGTAGCTTTCGCTCGCCGCGCGCAGGATGCCGGTCCGCACATGCCGCAGGCCGAGCAGGGTGGCGGCCTCGATCCCGATGTCCATCAGATAGGCGAAGAATGCCACCACCCGGCTCTCGAGGCGCCGTCCGGCCATCAGCTCCGCGACCGTCCTGCTGACCGCGAGGCCGGCCGGATAATGGGCGAGCGGATGGAGAGCCATGACGCGCTCCTTCCGGTCGATCCAGCTGACGTCTCGGATGAGGGTCGGGATGTTCTTTCCAATCAGGCGCTGCAGTGGGGTGTTGGGCCTCCACACGCGTCGGCCGAGCGCCCTCTCGGAGACCGGACAATGCGCCAGGATGATGCCGTCGCGGCGATAGAGCGTGATCGCCTGGGAATGCGTGCGAAGGTGATCCTTGAAGATCTGCTCGAAATGCCCGATGTCGATCGTGGCCACGACGAGGCCGAGAAAATTGCCGTCGGTGTCCAGGATCTTGCGGGCGAGCGAGAGAACCTTCTTGTCCATCGCCCGGATTCGCATCGGCTCGCCGAGATAGAGGGTCAGGGCCGGCTCGGTGGCGAGCGCCCGGTAATAGGACGTGTCCTTCACATAGATCGGATCGGTCATGGGGCGCGGCGTCGAGGAGCCGACGATCCTTCCACGGGCATTGACGAGGTCGATCCGGACGAGCTGGGGCAGCGAGTGGCACGCGCCGACCAAGGTGGCCTTGGTCGTCTGCGCGGCGGCGAAGCCGTCGAATTCGTGCGCCTGAAGGCAGGCTTGCGGAATGCGGCTGACCACGTCGCGCAGAACGTTCTCGGTGGATTGGAAGACGCCGTCCGTCCGCTCCTGGAGCGCGAGAGCGAGATTCGTCAGATCGGCCTCGGCCTGGGCGAGGTCGTCGTTGTAGCCGCGCACGAAAAGGAAGATCGCGCCGAGGATCCCGGCCACCGCCGCCACGATGCTGAGAGAGATGATCACATAATCCGGCACAACGGGCTTCGATTCATTCCACGCGACGCTCTCGGTCACCATCCGGCACGATTTGTCGTTATTCCGTTAATGCCGTCAGGAATTCTGTCCGTTCGGTGAAAAAAGCAAAGCTTCGATCCGAACGGACGCCCGTCCCTCGCGGCCGGCACCGCTCCGCGTTCCGAGCCGCCCCGTCATCACCGGGCCCGTCCCGGCCATCCCGCGGCCGTTCCCGCGACTCCGCCCGTCGGCCATCTTCGCCCGTCATGGCCACCCTCCGCCTGTTGGTCCACCCTCCCCCGTCATGGCCGGCCTTGTGCCGGCCATCCCGATCTTTTAGGGCGCGGCGGTTCACCGGATCGGGATCACCGGGACAAGCCCGGTGATGACGTGCGAGGGTGACCATCGCCTTGGCGCGACCCTTCCCACGACCCACCCACGACATGGCCGGCCGGCGATCACCCGCCTCTCGCCGGCCATCGCGATACGGAAAAGCTCAGCGCTCCACCGTATCGAGATCACAGGCACAAGGCCGGTGAGGACGGGAGCGGGACTCGGCCCGGATCAGTCGCGCCTGCTGTTTCGGCGCTCGACAAGCACGCCGACCTGATGAAGATAGGGCTCGGGCGGAACAAGCGGGAAAGCGGGGCGAATGCGACGATCGGGACACGATGACGGCGTCATGGCCTCGACCCTGGAGGGCGGCCCCGCATGGGGGGCCGGTCCGGTTCCGGCGGATGGCGCGTCGCCCGGGACGGGCGTGCGGCGGGCCAATCCGCGCCCTCTCGCCTCCTGCGCCCGCCGCTTCATGGCCCTCGCGGTCGCTCTCGGCCTGGGCGGATGCGCCAGCAACAAGGGCGCCCTCCTGCCCGTGGCCGCGACAGTGCCGGGCGCGAGCACGGTGGACATGCTGGTCGCCACCACCCGGATGCGGGCCAGCGACCCGCAGGACTTCTTCTCGGGCGGCCGCGGCCCCGAATTGTCCTTCGCCGAGTTCACGGTCTCCATCCCGCCCGCGGCCAACCGCACGCCGGGCGAGGTGCAATGGCCGCAGCGGATCCCGGGCAATCCCGCGACCGATTTCGTGACCCTCAAGGCCGATCTTGTCGACCGGAAGCAGGCGACGGCCTGGTTCCACCGCACGGTTCGGACCGTGCCGCAGCGGCGCGTGCTGGTGTTCATCCACGGCTTCAACAACCGCTTCGACGATGCGGTCTTCCGCTTCGCCCAGATCGTGCACGATGCCGGCACGCCCGTCGTTCCCGTGCTGTTCACCTGGCCGTCCCGCGGCAGCATCCTGGCCTACGGCTACGACCGCGAGAGCAACACCTATTCCCGCAACGCGCTGGAGACCACCCTGCGGACCCTCGCGGCCGATCCGGCCGTCGGGGAGATCTCGATCCTGGCCCATTCCATGGGCAACTGGGTCACCCTGGAGGCCCTGCGCCAGATGGCGATCCGGGACGGGCGCGTCGCCCCCAAGATCCGCAACGTGCTGCTGGCCGCCCCGGACGTGGACGTCGACCTGTTCCGCGAGGCCGTCGTGGACATGGGGAAAACCCGCCCGGGCTTCACCCTCTTCGTCTCGCAGGACGACCGGGCCCTGGCGATCTCGCGGCGCCTCTGGGGCGATGCGGTGCGGCTCGGGGCGATCGATCCCGATCAGGAGCCCTATCGCAGCGAGCTCGAGACGTCCGGCATCACCGTCCTGAACCTGTCGAAGCTCAGGACGGGCGATCCCCTGAACCACTCGAAGTTCGCCGAAAGCCCGGAGGTCGTGCGCATCATCGGGCGCGAGCTGGCCGAGGGCCAGACCCTGACCGACTCCCGCGTCGGCGTCGGCGACCGGATCATCCAGGTCACGGCGGGCGCCGCGGCCGCCGTCGGCACCGCGGCAGGCCTCGCGGTCTCGGCCCCGGTGGCCGTGGTCGACCCGCGAACGCGCGAGAATTTCCAGGGGCACGTGGAGGGGCTCGGCCAGGCGGTCCAAGGCACGCTCACGCCTTGAGGATCTCGGCTCAGGGTCGCGTCGATTGGGACGCAGCGTCCTCCTGCAGCTCCACCAGCGTCGCGGCATTGGGGCAGTACGAGTCGTAGCGGGCGGGCGCTCGCTCGTGCTCGAGATCCTGCCGGCAGCGGACCGCCGCCGTGCATCCCGAGCAGGTCAGGCTCATGTCGCGCATCAAGGCCGCGTGGATGCGCCTGATCCGGTCGGGATCGAGCGACAGAGCCTCCATGAGGCGCGGCAGTTCCTCCGCCGCGCCGGGACCGCGCGCGGCGAGGATCGGCAGCATGTCGGCCGAAACTCCGATGTCGCGGGCCAGCGCGTCGCCCTGGTCCCGGTCGAGGGCCTCGAGTTCATGCCGCTGCTTCCAGGTCTCCCACCATCGCTTGATCGCCGCTCCCGGATCCATGACCGCCTCCATGCTGCCCGAAGCCTACCGGATCGACCCGTTCCGGCATTGATCCAGCGCAATTCGCCCCGACCATTGCGAAGGGCGGCTTGGAAGGGCCGCTTGGAAGGGCCGCTTGGAAGGGCCGCTTGGAAGTGCGGCCTGGAGGCGCAAGGAAGCCCCGGTCCCATTGCGGCCCGGGCGCCCTTTCGGCATACCGTTCGGGCAGCAAGAGGATGAGTCGACGCCATGGAGCCGGGAATGAGCAGGGTCGTCTGCATCGGCGGAGCGGCCGTGGACCGCAAGTACCGCGCCTTGGCCACCATCCGTCCCGGCACGTCGAATCCGGTCGTGGCGGAGCGCTCGTTCGGCGGCGTCGCGCGCAATGTCGCCGAGACCATCGCCAGGCTCGGAACCCAGGCCGCGCTGGTGTCGATCGTGGGCGACGACGACAACGGGCACGGCCTGCTCGAAGACCTCGAGCGCCTCGGCATCGACACCCGGCGCGTGACCGTCTCCGACGCACACGCGACCGCCGAATACGTGGCCGTGCTGCAACCCGACGGGGAGCTGGCAGTCGGACTTGCCCATATGGCGATCTTCGACACCCTGACGCCGGCCCTGCTGCACGAGGCCGAGCCCGAACTCGGATCAGCCTGGATCTTCGCCGACTGCAACCTGCCTGCCGAGACCCTGAGCGATCTCATCGGGCTTGCACGGCAAAGAGCCCTCATGCTCGCCCTCGATGCGGTCTCGACACCGAAGGTGATCCGCCTGCCGCCGGATCTGAGCGGAGTCGGCGTGTTCTTCCTCAATCTCGACGAAGCGCGGGTCTATCTCAACCGCCCTGAGGTGGCGCCGGAATCCGCGGCGGAAGCCCTGCTCGCCCGGGGAGCGGAACAGGTCGTCCTGACCCTCGGGGGCAAGGGCCTCGTCGCGGCGGATTCTTTCGGGATCCGGAAGGTTCCTGCGATCAAGGCCGGGATCGTCGACGCCACGGGAGCGGGGGATGCGCTGATCGCCGCGACGCTCGTGGCCATGCTCAAGGATGCGCCCTTGGACCAAGCGGCGCGGCTCGGAGCGGTCGCCGCGGCCCTGACGGTCGAAAGCCCGGTGAGCGTGCGGCCGGATCTGTCGTTCGCCTTGCTGGAATCCACGTTGTCGCTTAGAGCCGGTTCGGATGTGGAACGGGAGCCCTCATGACGCACGATACCGCCAAGCGCTTTCTCGACATCGCTCCCGAGGTGCAGGCCACGCTGGCCGCGGGCGGAGCGGTCGTCGCGCTCGAGTCCACCATCATTACCCATGGGATGCCCCATCCGCAGAACGTGGCCACGGCCCGCGACGTGGAGGCGGTGGTACGCGACAACGGCGCCGTCCCGGCCACCATCGCGATCATCGACGGGCGCATCAAGATCGGCCTGTCGGACGCGGAGCTCGAATGGCTCGGCACGGCCGGGGACGTGATGAAGCTGAGCCGCGCCGATCTTCCCTATGCGGTCTCGTCGGGACGGCATGGCGCCACCACCGTGGCCGCGACCATGATCTGCGCAGGGCTCGCCGGCATCCGGGTCTTCGCCACCGGCGGCATCGGCGGGGTTCACCAGGGCGTCGAGGATACCATGGACATCTCGGCCGATCTGGACGAGTTGGCCCGAACGCCCGTGGCGGTGGTCTGCGCCGGCGCGAAGGCCATTCTCGATCTTCCGCGGACCCTCGAATATCTCGAAACCCGCGGCGTGCCCGTGATCGGCTACCGGACGGACCGCTTCCCGGCCTTCTGGAGCCGGACCAGCCCCCTGCCCGTTCCCCTGCGGGTCGATTCTCCGGACGCCATGGCGGATCTCATCCGCACCAAGGAGGCCCTCGGTCTCGAGGGCGGCGTCCTCGTGGCCAACCCGGTTCCGGACGCCGATGAAATTCCGGCAAGCGAGATGAAGAGCTTCATCGACGCGGCCATCGCGGAAGCAAAGGACCGCGGCGTGACCGGCAAGGCCGTGACGCCGTTCCTTCTGTCTCACCTGTTCGAGGTGACGGGCGGTCGAAGCCTCGCCACGAACATCGCGCTGGTGAAGAACAACGCGGCACTGGCCGCGCAGCTTGCCTCAGCCCTGACGCGCTGACCGCATTATTCCTTCTCGCTCCAGGCCGCCATCGCCTCGAACACGATGGCGTGCCGGCGAGCCAGGAGGTCGATGTCGGCGGAATAGCCTCCGCCGATCACGGCGACGAGCGGGATCCGGCGGCTGCGCGCCTGCTCAATCACATAGGCGTCGCGCCGGCGCAGCCCATCGTCGGAAAGGCAGAGCCGGCCGAGCTTGTCGTCCCGGTGCGGGTCGACCCCCGCGTTGAAGAACACGAGGTCCGGCTCGATGGCATCGAGCAGGCGCGGCAGATGGGCGTGAAGAGCCTGCAGATAGGCCTCGTCCTCGAGGGCATCGGGCAGCCCGATATCGAGGTCGCTGGGAATCTTGCGCACGGGATAGTTCTTCTCCGCATGCATCGAGAAGGTGAAGAGATCCGGTTCGTCGCGCAGGCAATCGGCCGTGCCGTCGCCCTGATGCACGTCGAGATCGACGACGAGCGCGGTTTTGATCGCGCCCTCGGCATGGAGCGCCTTCGCCGCGATGGCGACATCGTTGAAGACGCAGAAGCCCGCACCCGTCTCCCGCTGCCCATGATGGCTGCCGCCGGCCGTCGTCCCTGAAAGCCCGTGCTGGAGCGCCAGCCTCCCGGCAAGCAGTGTCCCGCCGGCGGATGCACGGGCACGGCGCACCACGCTCTCGCTCACGGGAAGGCCGATCCGCCGCTCGATCTCCCGGGGAACGGAGCAGGACAGGACCTGATCCACATAGGCGCGGTCATGCGCCAGGGCGATCAGGTCGGCCGGGGCCTCCTCCGGTTCGACGAAGCCGTGCCGGGCAAGCCCCATATCCGCGACCACCTCGGCGAGACGCCCGTATTTTCGCATGGGAAACCGATGACCGTCCGGCAGGGCGGCCTGGTAGGCGGGATGAGAAACGATCGGCACCTGCTTCATGTCCCGCCCCTTCCGGATCAAGCCCGTCTATTGGCCGGCCGCGATCGCCTTCTCGGCCAGCCTGACGGCGGATTCCTGCGACCGCGCCCCGCAGATGAACCCGCCAGGATGGCAGAAGACGCCGTCGGCGATCCCGGCGGTGCGGGAAAATTCCTCTTCCTGCAAGCCCCGCCACGCCTCCGGCAAGGACAGTCTCTGGCCGAAGGAATTAGGCTCCGGCGGAACGGTCCGGCAATACCAGGATGTGGCGTCCTCATTCGGGTATATGATGAAGAGAAGATCGCGCAACCCCCCCTCGAAGACGGCCTTCTCCCAAGGCAGCTTTCGATTGAGAACGATGATCCGGGGGTCCTGCGTCCTCCGGGCGGCGGAGAGCACGGAGGACTGCGCCTGCGCTTCCGCATGCGCCTGCTGGCAAGCCCGGGCCAGGATCCCTCTGGCGAAATCGGCCGCCTCGAGGAACGCATCGTCATAGGATTGGTCGCTGGCCCAGGTGGGATTGAAGGCTTCGATCAGGAGCGACAGGTGACCCTGACTGACCGACGCGACGCCGTTGTCGGCCTGGTCGATGGCAAGAACGAAGCCGGTATCGATGTCCTTCCAGACCACGTCCAGCAGGTCCTCATCGATCCCCGGAGCCAGGTTCGGCAGGGCATTGCGCCCGAAGTCGCGCCAGATCAGGCCCACGGAGCTGTAAGGCGTCCCATCGGGCCGGCGCGGCAGATCCCGCATGTGGTGATCGTAGCGTCCGCGCGCGATATCGTAGACGCCGCCGACATCGAAGACGAGGTCCGCGGCGTCGATCAAGGCCGTGTCTCGGGTCCGGGTGAAATCGAAAATCCCCAGGGCTTCCCGCAAAATCGAGAAGGCGAAGACATCGTCGGCATGGAATGTGCCGCTATGGGTGACAACCTTCATCTGACTCGTCCCGACCACCGTCGGCTGCTCCTGACCAGTTCTGCATCTCGATCCGCGATAACAGAGCTACTCGAAGAAGATAAGCTGCTGCAATCACATCCTTTATGCTGACGGGAAGATAGCCCGAATAACCGCCTTGGCGCATCGTGCGGACCCAGAGGGCCGCGTCGAACGATGCGCCAGCCAAGAGGGGAGCATCGGATGAGACGGACCCAGCGGGCCGCGCCAGCGACCCGAAGGGCCACGCCAGTGAATACCGGGTCCACTTTTCGCTGACGCGGCCCTCTGGGTCCGTCCGATGCGCTAGGCGGCTTGACCTTGCCATCGTGGAAAGGTCCAAGAGTGTCGGGATCTCGAGAAAGGATCACGACCATGCATCGCTTTCACGTGCCCGACATCCAGTGCGGCGGTTGCCTGAGGAGCATCAGGCAGGCTCTTCAAGCACTCGATCCGCAAGCCCAGGTTGAGGCCGACCTGGAAAGCCGCGTCGTCGCGGTCGCCACGGGCCGCGAGGAAGCTGCGATCCTGGCGGCGTTGCACAGGGCCGGCTACGCCGCCAGGCCTCTCTCGCAACAGCATGCCTGACGCCCGAACGATCACGGAGCACCCTGGGCCCTCGCGCGCCCCAGGACCGGGCGCTGCACCCCTCCCACGCGTTCCCATTTTTCGCGAGCAATACCGATGAAAACCTATTCTCTTGTCCTGACTGCCCTGCTCATCGCCCTGCCCGCGGGTGCGCGGGCGCAGGGCGCACATGGAAGCCACCATGGAGGCCACGCAGGGCATTCCGCCACAGCACCAGCGCAGGCCGCAGAGGCGCCCTCCACCCAAGGCTACCGCCAGGCGAACGAGACCATGCACCGGAACATGGATATCCCGTTCAGCGGTGACCCGGACGTCGATTTCGTGCGCGGCATGATTCCCCATCACCAGGGCGCCATCGACATGGCGAAGGTGGCGCTTCAGCACGCCAAGGACGAGCAGATCCGGAAATGGGCCGCCGACGTCATCCGGGAACAGGAGCGCGAGATCGCCGAAATGGAAGCCTGGCTGAAGACGAAGGGGGGCCGGTAGGCCCGTTTGGTTCCGTCGATGGACCGGGCCTCCACCCGGTCATCTTCATGTCGCTTCATGTGCATATCCCTGCCACGAACGTGCAGGGTCGTGCGTTAGTGGGTATCCCTTGCGGGCGAATGGAAAGGACGAATCATGTTCACGCTGACGATTAGCGACAAGCCTGTCGCCATTACCAATGCCGGAGAGGACGAGGCCCGCGATCTCCTCATGAGCGAAGACTTCAAGGACGATCTCAAGGTCCTGGAAAGCGAGGGAGCTCCCCTGTGGGACGGCTTCGCGACCCTCAACGTCCGGCCGGCGACCGATGAGGAGAAGACCGAGTTCGAAAACGCGGATTTCGATGAGGACGAGGACGACGATGACGAGGACGAAGGTCCCTACATCATGTTCCTGGTCGACGTGACCGATCCCGACGAAGTGGAGGATGAAGCCTGACCCGCTTCATCCGTTTGTCGGGCGCTCCCGCGTCGTGATCATTCCGGGCCGGGTCCGCTCCATGCGGACCCGGCCTTTCACTGCGGAACATGCCCGGATCGGGCCCGTTGGCACCGGATGAGCTGGCTTGTGCAACCCCGCCTCGTGAACGATCCGTTCAGCGATCCGGGCGTCTACCTGGATTTTCGTTACGGCCGCCGGGCGATCCTCTTCGATCTCGGCGACGTCAGCGCCCTCTCCTCCCGCGAACTGCTGCGCGTGAGCCACGTCTTCGTCTCTCACACGCATGTGGACCACATGGCCGGGTTCGACCGGCTGCTTCGGCTCTGCCTGCATCGTCCGCGCCCTCTGATCCTCATCGGACCGCCAGGCTTCGCCGCGCAGGTCGAACATCGGATCCGCGGCTTCACCTGGAACCTTCTGGATGAGAATTCGGTCGATTTCCGCCTCACCGCCATGGACTACGACGGCCGCCGGGTGACTCAGGCGGCGGAGTTCCAAGCCCGTGAAGCCTTCGCCCGGCGGGACGTCGAGCCACCCGTTTTCCCGGAGGGCGTCGCCTGGATGGAGGGCGAGTTCAGGATCGAGGCCGTCGCCCTCGATCACGGCATCCCGTCCCTCGCCTTCGCCCTGAGGGAGGTCCTTCAGGTGAATGTGTGGCGAGGCGTCCTGAACGAACTCGATCTCCCGCCGGGCCCCTGGCTCAACGAAGCCAAGCGGGCGATCCGCCTCGGCATGCCCGACGATCATCCCGTTGCCGTCCCTGGTCGAGGGAGCATTCGCCTTGCTGACCTGAAGGGTCAGGCGCTGCGCATCGCGCCGGGCCAGAGCGTCGCCTATGTCACCGACGCGGCGCCGCATCCCGAAAACCGCGAGAAAATCGTTCGGCTCGCCCGCCAGGCCGATCAGCTCTTCATCGAAGCGGTCTTCCTGGAGTGCGACCGTCCCCTGGCCGTCGCGTCTCTGCACTTGACCGCCCGGGACGCCGGATCGATCGCCCGGGAAGCGGAGGTCAGGTCGGTCACGCCGTTCCACCATTCGGCCCGTTATCTGTCCGAGCCGAACCTCCTGCGGGAGGAAGTGTTCGCGAGCTTGGGTGCGCACCAAGGGAGCACGATGCGGGCCTCGGGCCGCTAATCGGGCCGGAAAACCGCCGCCTGGATCTGCCTGGGATCGGGCCTGCGGCTCGAGCTGAAGCGGACCACGCGGTAGCCGCAGGATTTCAGGACCTTGTCGCGCTGCGCATCCCTGCGGGCGTCATGGGAGCGGTCGTCGAGTTCGACGACCGCCACGACCTCCAGGTCCCGAACGACGACCCAGTCGACGCGGGTGTTCGAAATTTTCTTGAAAGCCATCCAGAAGGCACGGCTGCCTTCCTTCGCGTCCGGACGGACGAGCGCCAGGATCGGGACCTGCGGCCAGACCTGACAATCGGGGCAGGCGGCGAGAAGGCGCTGATAGAACTCGCGCTCGTTGTCCGTCATGATCGCAGCACGCCGGTAGCGCGGCTTGCGGGTCCAGAGAAGAACCAGAACGAACAGGACGCCCAGCAGGCCTACGCCCGCGAGCCACGACCATGGGAGGTTCTCGATCATCACACCAAATTGCCCCTGCCCCGTACTCGCCCGAATGTGAACGGCCAGGCTTCACTCTGCCCGTGAAGCATAGCAGCTACCATGAAACCGAGACGGATGGTCCTGCGTCTTCTTATTGTCGAGTTAAGTCCGCCGGGGAGAGCACAATGGACCTCAGCCGCAGAACCTTCCTGCTTGGAGCCTCAGCCGCCGTCGTCGGCACCGGGCTGCCGATCGACCGCAGCCTCGCCCAGTCGATGCGGGACATGTCCGCCTACCAGCGCATGTACGCTCCCGTCGACGACCTTTACCCGGTACCGGGCATCGAACTGTCGAGGATCAACCCGGCCTACCTGCGGCGCGTCGTCGAGTACCAGACGGCCGAGGCGCCCGGGACCATCGTGGTGGACCCGCGTTCGCGCTACCTCTACCTCGTCATGCGCGACGGCATGGCCGTGCGCTACGGCGTGGGCGTCGGCCGGTCGGGGTTCAGTTGGTCCGGAACCGCTGTCATCAAGGACAAGCAGGAATGGCCGGACTGGTATCCCCCCAAGGAGATGTTCGGGCGACAGCCGGACCTCAAGGAGCAGATGGGGGAACTGCCCGGCGGTCCCGGCATGCCCGGCGGCCCCGGCAACCCGCTCGGCGCTCGGGCGCTGTACCTGTGGCAGGGCAACAAGGATACGCTCTACCGCATCCACGGCACCTTCGAGCCTTGGACCATCGGCACCAATGTTTCATCGGGATGCATCCGCATGATCAACCAGGACGTGATCGACCTGTACAACCACACGCCCGTGGGCACGAAGGTGGTCGTCTTGTCGTCGCCATCGGGACGCCCGAAGCGAAATCAGACGGCGGCCCTGCCCGATTAAGCGAAAAGGCACGGTTCGCGCCTATTTTTGCCATGGTTAACGATCACACGTCGCTTAAAGGGACGCGGGAACCAACGAACCATGGCGCGATTACTCGCCCGATCCGAGCGATCGGTTGGCGGATGCAGGTCAGCCCCTGCCTCCGAACGGAGCTACCGGCCTGTCAGGACGGGCGCATCCTGTCTGGCCCTCGGCCTCCTGGGCGCGGCGTCCTTTCTTCTCCTGGCGACGGCCCGCGTTCAGGATGCCGCCGCGTTCGGAGAGAACCGCACCCTCACCTTCTATCACACGCATACGCGGGAAAGCTTGACCGTCACCTTCCGCCGCAACGGGGAGTACGACTCGGGCGCTCTGCAGCAACTCAACTGGTTCCTCCGCGACTGGCGCGTGGAGAGGCCCGCGCAGATGGACCCACGCCTGTTCGACATCATTTGGGAAGTGTACCGGGAATCCGGCTCGTCACAGCCCATCAACATCATCTCCGCCTACCGGTCGCCGGAAACCAACGGCGCCTTGCGCCGTCGGTCGAGCGGGGTCGCCGAGCACAGCCAGCACATGCTCGGCAAGGCGATGGACATTCGTCTGCCCGACGTGGACACGGCCCGCCTGCGCGCCATCGCGATGAAGATGCAATACGGCGGCGTAGGCTATTATTCGTCCTCCGCCTTCGTCCATGTGGACACCGGCAACGTCCGGGCCTGGCCGCGCATGACGCAGCAGCAGCTGGTTCAGCTGTTCCCTGACGGGAAGACCCTGCACCTTCCCTCGAATGGCAAGCCGCTTCCGGGTTACGAGCTGGCGAAAGCCGAGATCCTTCCGCGCAACGCGGCCCTCGCCACCCAGGCGTCCGCCGGCGGCGGTCCTTCCATCGGCAATCTCTTCGCCAGTCTGTTCGGTCGCAAGAATGCCGCGCCGGCGCCGCAGCAGGAGACGCAGGCCTCCGGCCCGTCGACGATGGTGGCTTCGGCTGATCCGGACAGCGTCAAGGAACTCGCCGTGGCGGTTCCCCTGCCGCCGCAGCGCCCGCCGGAGATCAAGCTGGCGGCTGTCGCCATGGCGGCAACCGCAATGGGCGCGGGTGAGGCGACCGTTCCGCGGACAGCCGCGAGGGTCACGCCCGAGCTCGACGCCATCATCGGGTACGACGCGACCGCAGCGGCCAAGTCCCTCTTCGACCCGAGGACGGCGTTCCTCGACCTCGGCTTCACGTCGGACGCGCGGCATGACCTCAGCGTCACGCATTTCAGCGGACCCGCCGTCAAACCGCTTCCGGTCGTCGGCGGGCAGGCTCAGGCGGAACTTTTGACGGGTGGTGAGATCAGACGCCCAGCATCATGACGAGGCCGACCAGGAGCACCAGGACCAGGAGTCCCGAGATCGCGACGGCCCAGTGCGTGGCCCGCCCCCCGGGCTGTGCAGCTTTGGGGGCTTCAGACGCCGTCGGACTGGCCTTCTGAAGAGGCGCGTTCCGACGCTTCACCCGGGCGGCCGCGGCGCGATCCGGAAACGGAATGATCTCGGCGCTTCTGACGGGCGCCGGGTTGGGCTTGGGATTGGGCGATGCGAGACTGTCGTCGAGCTCGACCGGAACGCCGGTCTCTTCCAGATGAACCACGATGAGGGCAATCTCCTCCGCACTCATGGAGGCGATCGGAAGATTGGCCTCGAGATCCTGATTCGTGAGATGTCCCTGCTCCCGTCCGAGGGCGATCAAACGGTCTAAGGTGCTGCTGTCGAGCGCCGGCTGCATGAGGGCACGACCCTATTGTATCTGTTGGTCGGAGAAGCAGCTCGGGCTGCTTCGGGGACTTCGCCGAGCTAACGCAACAATAACTCCAGATGTTGCACCTGGAAAACGCCTGAAGTGCGATTTTAGTGGCGCTTTAGCCGTAAGTCGAATCTGCTGCGAAGTCTGGCTAGTTCTTCGTCGCCCCGGAGGCCTCCTGCAGCGCCTCCTTCTCCCGCCTGACCTGTTCCGACAACTGCTCGGCGATGGCAACGAGCTTGCTGGCGGTCTGGTCCTTGCCCTGGAGCTCCACATGACCGGCGAGCCCGACGGTCAGCAGCGACTCGAAGACCATGTCGGCCGGAATTCCCTTGCGGATCAAGTCGATGGCGACTTTCTGCCATTGGTCGGACAGCTGCACGCGAAGCTCGGGATTATCGTTGCTCATGCTCCAACCATACATGATCCTCCGCGGGCTGTCCCGTGGCTATCCCCGCTCGGGCGGCATTGTCACGGCGCCGACATGGAACGGCTCCGTGGCGCCTGTCGTCCCCGAAAGGTGGCCCTCTGGGTCCGTCCGATGCGCTGGCCGAGGGCTACGACACTCAGGTGCTTCTGCGCTGGGGTGGAGGCTGCTATCCCGGCAGCGGGAGGAGAGTGGCGCGGGCGACGGGGCTCGAACCCGCGACCTCCGGCGTGACAGGCCGGCACTCTAACCGACTGAGCTACGCCCGCGCATTTCCTCGCATCGCGCGCTCGCAGGAAGCGATTTTCGCGATGGAGGCGCGCAAGTACCGGTGAATGCGCGCAGTGTCAAATGGTGTTTGGGTTATCCCCAGGACGCCTTTTGCGGGAACAGGAACCAAGAGCATCGATCCCGATGCTCAAGCCTTTGAGCGGCGCATCGTCCGGGACCCTGTCTTGATCGCCCGGTCGATCCACCACCCCGTCATCACCGGGCTTGTCCCGGTGATCCCGATTGTCCGATGCTCCACTCTTGGCTGGCACACCGTTCGACGCGAAAAACCGGGTCCACTTTTTCGCACGGTGCTCTAGTCTCTCGTGCTGATCGAGAAGACCTCGTGCCCGGCGCCGTTCAGAACGCGCACGGCTTCCACCTCGGGATCGCGCGATTGCGGGCGTCGCGCCAGGGAAAACACCTTCAAGGCGCGTTCCTTGGCCTTTTCGAGGGAATCGACGCGCACCATGATTCGACGGATGATTCCCCCGCCCGCCTCTTCCGACGCGACGGTTTCGATACGATAGATCTCGAACAAGACTTTCAAACTCCACTCTCAGAGCAACTCCACCATCACGCTCTGATGCGCTGGAGCTTCTCGAACCGTTTGATCAGACGGTCCCGCTTCAATTTCGACAGACGGTCGATCCAGAAGACGCCGTCGAGCTGGTCGATTTCATGCTGGAGGCAGATCGCCATCAGCTCCTCCGCCTCCTCTTCCCGTTCCGAACCGTCGAGGCCCCTGTAGCGCACCCGCACCCGGGCGTGACGCTCGAGTTCATCGGTCACCCCCGGCATGGAGACGCTGCCCTCCACGTGCCGGATCCTCTCCGGAGAGGTCCACGTGATGTCCGGATCGATATAGATGTGCGGCGCCGGATCTGTTTCCAGCTGGATGACCACGAGCCGCGCGAGAACCCCCACATGCGGCGCCGTGATGCCGATGCCGGGGGCGGCCCGCATCGTGTCAGCGAGATCCCGGGCGAGCTCCCGCACCGCCTCGTCGACCGTGCCAACCGGTTGCGCCTTCTGGCGCAGCCGGGGATCGGGAAAGCGGACGATGGGACGGATGGCCACGGGACCTCTCTTGGAAGCGGAGCGACGGAAACCTTCGACTACTTGTAGCGCCCGCCGCGCTGCAGAACCTCGATCTTGTACCCGTCCGGATCCTGCACGAAGAAGAAGCGCGCCGGAGGCCTACCCTCGAGCCTCAGCTCCTTCAACGGGGTCGGAACGAGGCCGAGCGCCGCGAACCGGGCATGCTCCGCCTCCAGATCGTCCACGGAGAAGGCCAGGTGTCCATACCCGTCGCCGAGCGAATAGGGTTCCGTCCGGTCGTGATTGATCGTCAGCTCCAGTTCGAATTCTCCATCCTCGTTGCTCAGATAGACGAGCGTGAAGCTCTCGAACGCCAAGCGCTCCGCGACCTTCAATCCGAATGCCGTGTCGTAGAACGCCACGGAGCGCGGCTCGTCGAGCACCCGGATCATGGAGTGGATGGCTTTGGCCATGGAACGACACCTCTTCGGCATGAGTCGTCCGCTGGTTCGGCGGGTGCGACTGAGACAGGCAGGACGCTCAGGCAGATAACAGTGCAGGAAGGGGAACGGAAGGGCATCGTCGCATGATCGATCCCGACAGCCCAGGGCTCCAACAAAAAGCCTTCCCTGGGCGGGCCAGGGAAGGCAAGTTCGGGAGGAAGAAACGCTGACTGCTGGCCTCCAACAATGCCTGGGGCCGTTTGTTACCGGCCTGCGGCGTTCCACCACATCCTTTGCCGGTAATCCAAAGGATGAGTGAGCCGTCGGATCGTGGCGCAATCAAGGAAAATTGATGCCTGCCAAGCTTCGAATTCGACATTTCCCAAGGAACATTGATCAAGCTAAACGCTTGGTTTGGTACGGAGGCACCATTCCCCGCAACCCCTTGTCGCCTCCGCACACTTAGCAGCCCCGTTCAGCCTGCTTGGAACGGGGCTTTTTCATGGGCTGCGCGGGTCGGTTCAGCGTTCGAACTGCTCGGCAAGGGCGCGGATGCGGTTGCGGACATAGTCGGGAAGCCCGGCGCTGATGGAGTTGCCGGAATTGAACGAGCTCTTGCCCATGAGAACCTGGGCGGGGATCAGGTTCCGCAGCACGGGAACGTTCTCGAACTCCTTCTTACGTTCCAGAACGTCGGTCTCCACCGCAAGAGTCATGAACATGGTCGCCACGGTCTGGCCGGCATCGGCCGGCGAAGGCTGCAGGACCGTCAGCAGCTTGCCGAACTGCATGACCTGGTTGACGTAGAAGATCGTCTGCTCCAGCACCCCGGCGACGGGAGCATCCAGGCCGGTGAGCCTGGCAAAGCCGCCGCGGTCGATCTCGTCCCGGCCGAGGGTGCGGATTTCCGTCTGGAACTCCATGAACTCCGAGATCTTCTTGCCGCCCTCCTCCAACTTGTTGGCGAGCCTGATCCCGACCGGCAGCTTGCCCTCGAGCGGGTAGCGGGACTCGATACAGAGGCTGTCCTCGGCTTCGCACCAGCGGCGTCCGGGACGGCGGCTGTACGCGTATTGCGGATCGGCCTGCGGGGCAGCCTGGTCCGCCGTGATGCGGCGATGCTTGATGGAAGGGTCGATCTTCTCGAGCACGTCGAGATGGGTGTAGCGCCCGAGATCGATGGCATCGGGCGCCTTGTCGATCAGGAAGCGTGCCTCCACCACATACATGTGGAGCTTCTCGGTATAGAATTTCGCAATCCCATGGACCGAGACCCTGATGACCGGCTCGGCATAGTCCGGAAACGGGCTCAAGAGCTGCTTCTGGATGGGCCGCTCGCGGGCCCAGTCCTCGAACCGGATCAGCCCCGTGCCGGGATCGGCCAGCTTGTCGTCACGATGATCGCTGAACAGGATGGTCCTGGGCTTCAGCCTTGCCGGTGCGACCGCCGTTACGGACGGCACCTCGTCGATCTTGAACTCCTGAGCCCACAGGGCCCCGGCGGAGAACAAAAGGGCCGCGAAGGCGGCCATCATCCGTCCGAAAGGCTTCGTCGATGTCATCAGTAAACCTGTCCGTTACGCCAGAAGTAGTCCGGATCCACACGCCGGGGTCGCCGGGGAGCCTCGTCCTCCCACCACCAGCGGAACTCCCGCTCGGGCTCGGCCTGGCGGCGTGACGGAACGTTCTGCCGCAAGCTGTCGAGCCAGCCGGGGCCCTGCGCATAGGGCCCCTCTTCGGGGTAATCGGGCCCGCCATTCGCCTCCCCGTCGCTCCACGGATCGGGATGACGGAAGGCATAGACCTCCGATTGCGGCACGAGACGGAACTGCGTCTCGCTCAACCGGCCGAACCAGTTCAGCCGGAAATACTCCGTGAAGCCCCGCCCCTGCCCGTCGGTCAGCCGGTCGCCCGTGTTCAGGTCGATCGGCAGGGCGATGAGCTGCTTGGCCGCCTGAGGCGAAGGCGGGCTGAGCGGGGTCTTGGGCGCATGATGATCCCACGCGGCCTGGAGGATGGACTGGAAGATGGGAGCTGCGACCTTGCCGCCCGTCTGTCCGCGCCCGAGGGTCCGCCGCTTGCCGTCAGCATTGTCGTGCCCGACCCAGACCGCGATGGTGACGTCGTTGGTAAAGCCGACGAACCAGGCATCGTTCTCATCGTCGGACGTTCCGGTCTTTCCTGCGGCGTAAGGTGCAAGCGCCTTCAGGGAGCGGGCCGTTCCACGCTCCAGCACCCCCTGCAGCATCGACTTGAGCTGGAAGAAGGCGGCGGGATCGGCGGAACCGAGCCGGACCGGCGCACCGGCCTTCCGGCTGTAGACCGTGCGCCCGTTCTCCTCCACGGTCTCGATGGCATGGGGCACCGGCATGGCCCCCTCGTTGGCCACGGCCGCATAGAACGCCGCCAGATCGATCATCCGCACCGGCTGCGCACCGAGCACGAACGGATAATGCGGCGTGCATTCCAGATAGAGCTGCGCCTCGATGGCAAGCTCGCAGACCCGTTTCAGGCTCTGTTCCGGAGAGGATTCGATGCCGCCGTCGAGGAGGCGCGCGGTCACCAGGTTCTTCGAGTTCTCGAGGGCCCGGCGCAGGGTGACGATGCCGGAGCCCCCGCCGTCGAAGTTTTTCGGGCTCCAGGAAGCGCCGCCTCGGGCGTTGGCGTCGCCGCCCACGGGCGGCAGCGTCACCGGGGCATCCCAGATCAGCGTGTTGGGCTGCAGCCCCTTCGACAAGGCGGCGAGATAGGTCAGCGGTTTGAAGGCGGATCCTGGCTGCCGCTGCGCCTGCGTTGTCCGGTTGAGCTGGCTCAAAGGGTAGGAGAAGCCGCCGGCCATCGCGAGGATGCGGCCGGTCTTGTTCTCCAGGACGACCGCCCCGCCCTGCACTGCCGGCGGGGTTCGCAGATCGGCGCGAACGGCGCCCTTGCCTTTCTGCTCGATGACCTGGACGCGCACCACGTCATGGAGCTTGAGATCGCGACGGGCCGCCTCCCAGGCGTTCAGCGGCAGGACGCGCCCGTCCGCCAGACCGACGCGCAGGACGTTGGCGCCCGTCTTCCGGTCCTTCCCCTTCTCGATCACGACGGCCGCGGGCCATTGGACGTCGTAGAGCGGCAGGCGCACCGCCCCGAGCGCCCGCTTCCAGGCGGGCGCCGGATCCTGAACGCCTTCGAGCGCCTTGATGGCCCCGGCGAGGTTCGCCTCGGCCCCCTGGTAGCGCTGCCGCCCGATGCTCAGCTCATAGCGGGCGAGCCCCTCCTGCAAGGCCGCCTCGGTGGCCTGCTGCAGAGCCGGGTTGAGGGTGGTTCGCACCGTGTAACCGCCCGCGCTCAGGCTATCGATGTCGGCGAGCGTGCGGGCATCCCGACTGACATGATCGACGAAGTAGAAGCCCGACGTCCGCTTGATGCGCTCGAAGGGGACCCTCGACGGCAGGGCCGCGACGGCCTGCTGAACCTGATCGGCCTTCAGAAATCCGTCGTCCTGCATGCGGCTGAGCACGTAGGCCATGCGCTCCTGGGCACGGTCCGGCTTCGTGTCGGGATTGTAGTAGTTCGGTCCTTTCGCGAGACCCGCGAGCAGCGCCCCTTCCGAGACGGACAGCGCCTTGGCGCTCTTTCCGAAATAGCTCCGCGCCGCCATCTCGATGCCCCATGACGAGCGGCCGAGATAGATCGAGTTGAGATAGATCTCGAGGATCTCCGCCTTGCTGAGCACGCGCTCGATGCGCGAGGCGACGATCATCTCGCGCATCTTGCGATCGTAAGTCACATCGTCGCCGACGAGCAGGTTCTTCGCCACCTGCTGGGTGATCGTGGAGCCGCCCGCCGGACGGCCGGGATTGGCCAGATTGCCCACGAAGGCGCGGATCACGCCGCGCTCATCGACGCCCTTGTGCTGATAGAAGCGCTTGTCCTCGGCCGAGACGAAAGCCTGCTGGACGCTTTTCGGGATCTCGGACAGGGGAACCCAGACGCGCCGGTGGTCAGGCTCGTAGACCTCGGCGAACCGCTTGCCGTTTCCATCCAGGATGACGCTCACCCCGGGGAGCTTCAGGCCTTTCAGCTTTCCGGCGTCGGGGAGCCCGGCGACCGCCGCATTGTAGGTGGAGATCACCTCGGCGAGATCGACCGGCGGAGGCTCGACCTTCTCGTTCTTGCAGAACTGGCGATAGCTCGCGTGCAGGTCGTTGAAGCTCAAGCCCTGCAGCACCTTCATCTCGCCCGCGATGGCCTGGGGATCGTCCATCGCGGTGGCGATGAGGTCGTCGAGGTTGATGTCCTCGATGTCGAAGGCCCGGCGCATGTGGGCGCATCCGTCCTTGAGGAGCTGCGTGACCTGCTCCTGATCCCGCGCGGGATCGAAGCTCGTCCTGACCGTGTCCGGGTCGACGAGGACCTGGCTCAGGGTCAGGGCGGTCGCAAAGATCTTGACGAGGATCGCGCTCATTCCACCGCCGTCATCGGAAAAACACTCTCCCGCGCAAAGGGGCCGGCACGGCCGTTCAGGCCAAGCCGCACTGCCGGTTCCGATCCTGCCCGGGACAAGCTGAATGGGAACCGTACGGCGGGCCGGATATCGGCCGCGCCACCCCGGTCAGATGGGGCGGTCGAGCTTACTTCCCAGGTGAGCCCACCCCCTTCACGGCAATGTGTCTCACCCCCGGCCGACGAACGGCATCTTCGTCGCCATGACGGTCATGGTCAGCACGTTCGCGTCCAGCGGCAATCCGGCCATGTAGACCACGGCATCCGCCACATGCTTGGGGTCGATCCTCGGCTCCGGAGCGAGCGTTCCGTTGGGCTGGAGCACGCCTTCGGTCATGCGGGCCGTCATGTCGGTGGCGGCGTTCCCGATATCGATCTGCCCGCAGGCGATGTCGTAGGCCCGGCCGTCGAGGGATGTGGACTTCGTGAGGCCCAGGACGGCATGCTTGGTGGCCGTATAGGGAGCCGACAGCGGGCGCGGAGCGTAGGCCGAGACGGAACCGTTGTTGATGATCCGTCCGCCCCGTGGGGTCTGGTCCTTCATGATCCGGAAGGCCTCCTGCGTGCACAGGAATGTCCCGGTCAGGTTGGTCGCCACCACCTGTTGCCACTGCTCGAACGGAATGTCCTCGAGCGGAACCGCCGGAGCCCCCATTCCGGCATTGTTGACCAGAAGGTCGACCCGTCCGAAGGCCTGCCGGGTGGCGGCGAAGAGCGCCGCCACGGAGGCCGGATTCGTGACGTCGGTCGGAACCAGAAGCGTGGAGGCACCCGCCCCGGCGATCTCCCGTTGCGCGGCTTCCAGGGCTTCCCGGCGGCGCCCGGCCATCACGACGCTGTAGCCGGCCGTCAGGAGCCCTGCGCTGATCGCCCTGCCCACGCCCGTTCCGGCCCCGGTCACGATCGCAACCTTGGAACGTTCCGCCATCCTGTCCTCCCAACCCGTGCTTTGCGCCTGTCATGAGAGATGCATTTGAGGGCCGGAACGGCAAGGACAAAAGCCGCACCTGCACACACCTTTCGACCGGGGAGCGTGCCTGTTGGGCCAGGAAGGGAACCGGCCAAGCTTTCCCGCGTTCGCATGGTGCTAACCGGAAAGGAATCCGCCATGCGCAATCACGTCCTCCATTCGGCCGCCATCCTGACTCTTCTGGCTCTTCCCCTGGCCGCTTGCCAGAGCAGCACTGAAACCGGCGCCGCCACGGGCGCTGCGGGCGGAGCCGTGACCGGCGCGGTCATCGGCGGGCCTGTCGGGGCGGTGGTCGGCGGCGTCGCCGGGGCTGCCGTGGGAGGCGTTCTCTCGGCTGAGGAATCGACCAGGGTCCGCACCTATGTGGTGGCCCAGCGCCGCCCGACGATGCGGGTCACCGAGGAAGTGGTCGTCGGCCAGCCGCTGCCGCCGCGCGTGCGGCTCTACGATGTTCCCCCGAGCGTCGGCCTTCGGGACAATTACAGCTACACGATCGTGAACGACAGGACCGTGCTGGTCGATCCGCAGACCCGGACGGTCGTGCAGGTCATCCAGTAATCCGAAGGCACGCCCGAACAAGAAAAAGGCGGCTCGTGAGAGCCGCCTTTCGGTTTCGCCGCGGGATCGGGCATCAATCGTCCAGATCGAGATGGTTGATCAGAATCTCGCGTTTCCCGGCATGGTTTGCGGGGCCGACGATGCCCTCGTTTTCCATGCGCTCCATGAGCGAGGCGGCGCGGTTGTAGCCGATCTGGAGCCGGCGCTGGATGTAGCTCGTCGAGGCC